>JAFMQP010000252.1 GCA_017354575.1 Acidothermales bacterium
GTCACTGTGACGGCGGGGAGGGGCACCGGCGTCAGGTGCGGACCACCGGGGTGCCCACCAGCTCCGCGCCGGCGCCGCGCATGTCGGCCAGCGCGCGGTCGGTGGTCTCGCGGGACACGCCGGCGGTGAGGTCGAGCAGCACGCGGGTGGTGAACCCGCCGCGGGCGGCGTCGACGGTGGTGGCGCGGACGCAGTGGTCGGTCGCGATGCCGACGACGTCGAGCGCGTCGACGCCGTGGTCGCGCAGCCAGTCGGGGAGGCGGCGGTCGCCGTCGGTCGACGTCCCGTCGAACCCGCTGTAGCCGTCGTCGTAGCGGCCCTTGCGGAACCGCTCCTCGACGCGGCCCTGGTCGAACGCGGGGTGCAGCTCCGCGCCCTTGCTGTCGTGCACGCAGTGCTCCGGCCAGGACCGCACGAAGTCGGGTTCGGGGGAGAAGTGCGCGCCGGGATCGACGTGCCAGTCCTGCGTCGCGACGACGTGCGCGTACTCGCCACCGCGGTGCGCCAGGTAGTCGGAGATCGCCGCGGCGACGTCCGCGCCGCCGGCGACGGCGAGCGAGCCGCCCTCGCAGAAGTCGTTCTGCACGTCCACGACGACCAGTGCCTTGGTCACGGTGTGGTCCCCCTCACGAGTACTGCTCGACGTAGTAGGTCGGGATGGCCGGCTCGCCCTGGGAGAGCTGGGTGGCCGTCGGCGGCAGCTCGGCGAGCGAGGCGCGCAGCCGCTTGCGGGCGTCGTCGAGGCTGCCGTCCCAGACCGGCTCGCCGTTCTCGACGAGCGGCACGAGCAGCGGACGCCCGGAACCGTTGCCCATGTCGGCGGTCCGCACGTTGATCAGCTCCGCGTCCGCGACGCCCTGCTCGTCGGTACGCCGGAAGGCCCACTTCCGGCCGCCCCTGGTGGGCTTGCCGATGGACGTCTTCGCCACCGGCTCGAGCGGCGCGTCCGGGTCCTCGGTGCCGCGCGCGACGAGCTTGTACACGAGTTCCGCGGTCGGCGCTCCCGACCCGGTGACAAGTGACGTGCCGACGCCGTAGGACGCCGCGGGCGTCACCGCGAGCGCGGCGATCTGGTGCTCGTCGAGGTCGCCGGAGACCACGATCCTGGTGTCGTGCGCGCCGAGCTCGTCCAGCTCGTCGCGCACCTGTCCCGCGAGGTGGAGCAGGTCCCCGGAGTCGATCCGGATCGCCCCGAGGCCGGTGCCCGCGACCTCGACGGCGGCACGCACGGCCCGGCGTACGTCGTAGGTGTCGACGAGGATCGTGGTGCCGGACCCGAGCGCCTCGACCTGGGCGCGGAACGCGTCCGTCTCGCGCTCGTGCAGCAGCACGAACGCGTGCGCCACCGTGCCCGCCGTCGGGATGCCGTACCTGCGGCCGGCCTCGAGGTTCGACGTGGACGCGAAGCCGGCGAGGTACGCCGCCCGCGCGCTCGCGACCGCGGCCGCCTCGTGCGTGCGGCGTGAGCCCATCTCGATCACCGGCCGGTCTCCCGCGGCCGTGACCATGCGGGACGCGGCCGACGCGATGGCGCAGTCGTGGTTGAGCACGCTGAGCGCGAGCGTCTCGAGGAGCACGGCCTCGGCGAAGCTCGCCTCGACCACGAGCAGGGGGGAGCCGGGGAAGAACACGTCGCCCTCGGCGTAGCCCCAGATGTCCCCGCGGAACCGGTACGAGCGCAGCCAGTCGGCCGTCTCGTCGTCGATCACGTCGCACTCGCGCAGGAAGCGGACCGCGTCGTCGTCGAAGGTGAACCGGGTGAGCAGCTCGAGCAGCCGTCCGGTGCCGGCGACGACGCCGTACCTGCGGTTGCCGGGCAGCCGGCGCGCGAACAGCTCGAACACGCAGCGCCGCGCGGCCGTGCCGTCACGCAGCGCCGAGCGGAGCATGGTGACCTCGTACTGGTCGGTGAGCATGCCGGTGGCGTCCACGCGGTCAGCCTACGGAAACGGGCGCCGGTCGGGGTGTGGACGGTGTCACCTCGCTTCTCGGGGCGTGCAACCATGGGCGTTGAGATGAGTGTCGCCCCGGTGGAGGTCGAGCGGCCGGCGTCCGACGAGGACGTCCGCCTCGACATGCCGTGGGTCACGATCGTCTGGAACGACCCGGTCAACCTGATGTCGTACGTGACATACGTGTTCCAGAGCTACTTCGGCTACGCGAAGGACCAGGCCGAGAAGCTGATGCTCGACGTGCACCTGAAGGGCAAGGCGGTGGTGTCGTCCGGCACCAGGGAGGAGATGGAGCGCGACGTCAACGCCATGCACGCGTACGGGCTCTGGGCCACGCTGGAGCACCAGAGTTGAGGCCCACCGGTGAGTAGCGCGTTCCAGCACACGCGCGGCGGTGTCGCCGTGCGCTTCGACGCGGCGGAGGCGGCGCTGCTGCGCAAGCTGTTCGGCGAGCTGGTGGAGCTGCTCGACGACGGCGCCGGCGACGCCGACGACGACCCGCTCACGTCCGCGGTGGGCACGTTCGAGCCGCGGTCGACACCTGACGACCCCGCGGTCGCACGGCTGTTCCCCGACGCGTACCGCGACGACGAGGAGGCGGCGTCGGACTTCCGCCGCTACACCGAGAGCGACCTGCGTTCCGGCAAGATCGACGCCGCCCGCGTCGCCGCCGAGAGCCTGGGCGACGGCGGCCGGCTCGTGCTCACCGCCGAGCAGGCGCAGACCTGGCTCACCGCGCTGAACGACCTGCGGCTCACCCTCGGCACGCGGCTGTCCGTCACCGAGGACCACGAGCAGGTGTTCGGCGCGCTGCCGGACGACGACCCGCGCAAGCAGCTCTGGTACGTCTACGACTGGCTGAGCTACCTGCAGCAGAGCCTCGTCGAGGCGCTGGCCCACGACTTGTAGCCGTCGCGCCCGGCGGCGGGCCGTCCGGGCTGGGTACCCTCGATCCCGTGTTGAGCATCGACCGGTCGCTGTACGACGCGATCGTCATCCACGCCCGCAAGGACCACCCGGACGAGGCGTGCGGCATCCTGGCCGGGCCGGCGGGGTCCGACCGGCCGGAGCGGCACGTCCCGATGGTGAACGCCGAGCGCTCACCGACGTTCTTCCGGTTCGACCCGCAGGAGCAGCTCGCCGTCTGGCGCGAGCTGGACGACCGCGACGAGGAACCGGTCGTCATCTACCACTCGCACACCTCCACCGAGGCGTACCCGTCCCGCACCGACATCTCGCTGGCAGCCGAGCCGGACGCCCACTACGTCCTGGTCTCGACGCGCGAGCCGGACACCGCGGAGTTCCGGTCGTACCGCATCGTCGACGGCGAGGTCACCGAGGAGGAGGTCCGGGTGGTGGAATGAATCCGCGCCGGCCGTAGGTTGTGCGGAAGGACAGTCGTAGAGCACGGGAGAACTTGCACAATGGCGATCGAGGTGCGTATTCCGACCATCCTGCGCAGCCACACGGACGGCGCCAAGGCCGTCACCGGCGCGGGGAAGACCCTGGGCGAGCTGCTGGACGACCTGGAGGAGCGGCACCCCGGCCTGCGTGAGCGACTGGTCGACGACGGCGGCCTGCGCCGGTTCGTGAACCTGTACCGCAACGACGAGGACGTCCGCTTCACCGGCGGCCTCGACACCGAACTCGCGGACGGCGACACCGTCACCGTCCTGCCGGCCGTCGCCGGCGGCGCCGCGTAGCGGCTCCATGCCAGCCCACTCACTTCTCGAGACCATCGGCAACACGCCGCTGGTCGAACTCGCGCGGCTGTCGCCCGCCCCGGACGTCCGCCTCTGGGCCAAGCTCGAGGACCGCAACCCCACCGGCTCGGTGAAGGACCGCGTCGCGCTCGCGATGATCGAGGCGGCCGAACGCGACGGCCCGCTGCGTCCGGGCTCCACCGTGCTCGAGCCGACGTCGGGCAACACCGGGATAGGCCTCGCGATGGTGTGCCGGCTGCGCGGCTACCGGCTGGTCTGCGTCATGCCGGAGAACACGTCGGTCGAACGCCGCCAGCTGCTCACCATGTGGGGCGCGGAGATCGTCTCCTCGCCGGCGGCCGGCGGGTCGAACGAGGCGGTGCGCGTCGCGAAGCAGCTGGCCGGGGAGCACCCCGACTGGGTGATGCTCTACCAGTACGGCAACCCCGCGAACTGGCGCGCCCACTACCAGGGCACCGGCCCCGAGCTGCTCGCCGACCTGCCTGGCATCACGCACTTCGTCGCGGGCCTCGGCACCACGGGCACCCTGATGGGGGTGGGCCGGTACCTGCGCGAGAAGGTCCCGGACATCAGCGTCGTCGCCGCCGAGCCGCGATACGGCGAGCTGGTCTACGGCCTGCGCAACCTCGACGAGGGCTTCGTCCCCGAGCTGTACGACGAGAGCGTGCTCAGCGGCCGCCACAACGTCGGCCCGTACGACGCGCTCCGCCGCACCCGCGAGCTGGTCGCGAACGAGGGCATCTTCGCCGGCATCTCCACCGGCGCCGCGCTGCACGTCGCGCTCGGCCTCGCGGAGAAGTCGGCCGCGGCGGGGGAGCGTGCCGACATCGCGTTCGTCGTCGCCGACGGCGGCTGGAAGTACCTGTCCACCGGCGCGTACGCCGGCACGCTCGACGAGGCCGCCGCGGCGCTCGAGGGCCAGCTCTGGGCGTAGCTACACACGACGGACCACGGCTTCCCACGCCCTGCACGTCGTGTGAAGCCCTGGTTGATCATGAGAACATGATCAACCAGGGTCTCGCTACCGGATGAGCTCGTCGGCGCGGGCGAGGATGCGCTGGACGTGCAGGCCGCGGTCGACGTCGCAGGCGGGACGGACCTCGTCGCCGCGCACCTGACCGGCCAGCTCGTCCACCAGCACCCCGTAGGCGTCCAGCGCGGCCAACCCGCGCAGCGAGAACGACAGCGCGCCGCCGTCGCCCAGCAGCGTCAGCTCCGCGAGCGGCGGCTCGGCGGGTACGCGCAGGCTGAGCGTCGCCTGGCTCACCGCACCCGACTCGTGCTCGAGCACCAGCTGCACGAGGTCGACCTGGCCCCTCGCGGCGGCGCGCACCTCGGTCACCGGGCCAAGCGCGGCGTCCAGCAGCTCGACGGCGTGCGGGCCGACGTCCCAGAGCGCGCCGCGCTCGTGCCGCCACGCCGAGTCCACGAACTCACCCGACAGCAGCGCCCCGGACACCCACGCCGCGCGGGCGCCGTGCCACGAGGCGGCGGTTGCGGCCGCCAGGAACTCCCGCGCCTCGGCCGTGTACTCCGCAGTGAAGAACACGCCGGTGCGCACGCCGGCCGTGTGGACGGCGTCGGCCAGCCGTTGCGCCGAGGCGACGTCCGCGGCGATCGGCTTCTCCAGCAGCAGGTGCCTGCCCGCCTTCGCCGCGCGCGTGCCGTGCTCGGCCTGCACGTCCGGCGGGACGGCGAACGCCACCGCGTCGACGTCCTCGATCAGCGCGTCGACCGTGGGGTACGCCCGCCCGCCGTGCTCGGCGACGAGGGCGCCGGCCGCCTCCTGCCGGCGGGCCCAGACGCCGGCGAACGTGACGTCCGGTGACGCCGCGAGGCCCTTCGCGTGCAGCGAGCGCGCCCACGGGCCCGCGCCGACCAGTCCGATCCTGAGCATCCTCGGATTCTCCCGCCTCGTTGTCGATTTCCCGGCCGTTGTACGTCATCCTCGTGGGTGCATCGACGGAAAGGACGAGGATGAACTTCCTGTTGCTCCTCTACGGTGACGAGGCCGCCGAGGACGCGCTGCCCGTGGCCGAGAAGCGCCGGATCGTCGACGGGCACGAGGAGTTCGGCGACGCGCTCCGCGACGAGGGAGCGTACGTGTACGCGACGGCCCTGGACGAGTCCGCGCCCGCGCGGACGGTGCGGGACGACGTCGTGGCCGACGGTCCGTTCGCGCGAGGAGGATGCCGGAAGTCCCGGCCTCATCGTCGAGGTGCGCCCGCTCCTCGATATCCAGCAGAGCAAGGAGAGTGCGATGGCCGAGCCGGTCGGGTACGGGCGGGTGACCTGGTGGGAGATCCCGGTCCCTGACCTCGAGAAGAGCAAGGCGTTCTACGGCCCCGTGTTCGGGTGGATGTTCCAGAACTTCGGCGGCACGTACGAGATGATCCACGCCGAGGGCGAGATGATCGGAGCCCTCGACGCGTCCCGGCAGGGCTCCACCGGGGACGGCGTCGCGCTGTACTTCAGTGTCGC
>JAFMQP010000043.1 GCA_017354575.1 Acidothermales bacterium
GGCCAGGTGAAGTGGGGAGCGGCCGAGTGGAGTCGACGCGCAGGACGGGCGTGGTGAACGGGTTCGCGTGCCTGCTGCGGGGGATCGGGTTCGTCGCGCGGCGGCCGCGACTGTGGGCGCTCGGCCTGGTGCCGGCGCTGGTGACGTTCGTCGTCCTCACCGGGCTCGTGGTGCTGCTCGCCGTCTTCGCGGACGACCTCGTCACCTGGGCGACGCCGTTCGCGGACGGCTGGTCGAGGACGGTGCGCGACGACGTCCGCGTGCTGGTCGCGATCGCCCTGGTGCTGCTCGCCGTCTGGGTGGAAGTCCTGGTGTTCGTCTCGCTCACGCTGGTGATCGGACAGCCGTTCTACGAGCGGCTGTCCCGCATCGTCGACGAGGACCTGGGCAATGCCCCGGCCGGGCCGGACGAGTCCTGGCAGCGCGGTGCCCGCCGCGCCGTGGGCGAGAGCCTCGCCGTGCTCGTCCGTACGCTGCCCACGGGTCTGCTGGTCTTCCTCGTCGGCCTGGTCCCGGTGGTCGGCCAGGTGCTGGGTTCGGTGCTCGGCGCGCTCGTCGGCGGCCGGTTCCTCGCGCTCGAGCTGATGGCGCCGGCGACGGAACGGCGCGGCGTGTACCTGCGCGAGCGGCTCGCGCTGGCGCGGCGGCACCGTCTCGGCGTCTACGGGTTCGGCGTCCCGGTCTTCGTGCTGTTCCTCGTGCCGTTCCTCTCGGTGGTCCTGATGCCCGGCGCGGTCGCCGGCGCGACGCTGCTCGTCCGGGAGCTGACCGAGACGGCGCCGCGGCCGGCGCCGTGACACGGGTCACGCTCGCCGGGCGCTCGCCCGGGTTCGCACCATGTCTACTGACCGGTAACATCTGCTGGCAGGGACACGGACCGCACGGACCGCGCCGGTCTGGCAAGGTGATCGGTGACGGCCCGTCGGCCGCGGCCGTCGTCACGCGACCCTCGGAGGGCAATCGCCGGTATGAACATCGTCGTCTGCGTCAAGCAGGTACCTGACACGTACTCGGAACGAAGGCTCGACCCCGGTGACAAGACGCTCGACCGCGCGTCCGCCGACGGCGTCATCAACGAGCTCGACGAGTACGCCATCGAGGAGTCGCTCAAGCTCGCCGAAGCGACCGGTGGCACCGTCACCGTGCTCACGATGGGCCCGGAGAAGGCGACCGAGTCGATCCGCAAGGCGCTGTCCATGGGCGCCGACAAGGCCGTGCACGTGCTCGACGACTCACTGCACGGTGCGGACGCCGTGCAGACGTCCGCGGCGCTCGCCGCCGCGCTCGACAAGGTGGGGTTCGACCTCGTCGTGCTCGGTTCGGAGTCGACCGACGCGCGGATGAGCGTCGTGCCCGCGATGCTCGCCGAACGCCTCGGGCTGCCGCAGCTCACCTACGCCAGCAAGGTCGAGGTCGACGGGTCGGCCATCACCGTCCAGCGGCAGGCCGAGTACGGCTACGACAAGGTCGAGGCGACGCTGCCGGCGGTCGTCTCCGTCGTGGAGAAGATCAACGAGCCGCGGTACCCGTCGTTCAAGGGGATCATGGCGGCGAAGAAGAAGGAGGTCGCGAACTTCGGCGTCGGCGACCTCGGCCTCGCGGAGGCCGACCTCGGTCTCGCGGGCGCGGCCACCGAGGTCGTGGAGTTCACCCCGGCCCCGCCCAGGGAGAAGGGCGTGGTCGTCACCGACGAAGGCGACGGCGGCGTGAAGATCGCCGACTACCTCGCCAGCCAGAAGATCCTCTGAGACGCGCGGGCGGAGAGAACATGAGCGAGATCCTCGTACTCGTCGACCACGCCGACGGCGCGGTCAAGAAGGTCACCCTCGAGCTGCTGACGCTCGCGCGCCGGCTCGGCGAGCCCGCCGCCGTGTTCGTCGGGCAGGGCTACGACAACGCGAAGTCCATCCTCGCGGAGTACGGCGCCGCCAAGGTGTACGTCGCCGCGGACGCCGAACTCGCAGAATACGTCGTCGCGCCCAAGGTCGCGGTGCTGGCGTCGCTCGTCCAGGACAGGCAACCGGGCGGCGTCCTGCTCCCGTCCAGCGCCGACGGCAAGGAGATCGCCGGCCGGCTCGCGGTGCGCGTCGGTGCCGGCGTGATCACCGACGCCGTGGACGTCCGCGACGGGTTCGTCTGCGAGCAGTCGGTGTTCGGCGGCGGCACGATCGTGCAGTCGCGGGTCCGCAGCGGCGTGCCGATCGTGACCGTCCGGCCGAACTCCGCCGCGCCCGAGGCCGCCCCCGCCGACGCCGCCGAGGAGCAGGTGAGCGTCACGCTGTCCGACGCCGACAAGGCGGCGAGGATCACCGACCGGGTCGAGGTGGAGAAGGGCGAGCGCCCGGATCTCGCCGAGGCGTCGATCGTCGTGTCCGGCGGACGCGGCGTCGGGTCGGGTGAGAACTTCGCCGTCATCGAGGCGCTCGCGGACGCCCTCGGCGCCGCGGTGGGTGCGTCCCGCGCCGCGACGGACGCGGGCTGGTACCCGCACCAGTACCAGGTGGGCCAGACCGGCAAGACGGTCTCGCCGCAGCTGTACCTCGCCGCGGGCATCTCCGGCGCGATCCAGCACCGCGCGGGCATGCAGACGTCCAAGACCATCGTGGTCGTCAACAAGGACGCCGAGGCGCCGCTGTTCGAGATCGCCGACTTCGGCGTCGTGGGCGACCTGCACCAGGTGGTCCCGCAGCTCACCGAGGAAGTGAAGAAGCGCAAGGCCTGAGCGGACCCGGGTCTGCCTAAGCTGGTGGCGATGGCCTACCTCGACCACGCGGCGACGACCCCGATGCTCCCCGCGGCGATCGCCGCGACGACGGCCGAGCTCGGGCGGGTCGGCAACCCGTCCTCGCTGCACACGCCCGGGCGCGCCGCCCGGCGGGTCGTCGAGGAGTCCAGGGAGGCGCTGGCCGAGGGCGTCGGCGCGCGGCCGGGCGAGGTCGTCTTCACCTCCGGCGGAACGGAGGCCGACAACCTCGCGGTGAAGGGCCTGTACTGGTCCCGCGTCGCCGCCGACGGGCGCAGGCGCCGCGTGCTCGTCGGCGCGGGGGAGCACCACGCGGTGCTGGACGCCGCCGCCTGGCTGTCCCGTGAGCAGGGCGCGCAGGTCGAGCCGCTGCCGCTGGACGCCGTCGGCCGGGTGCGACTTGACGCGCTCGCCGAGAGCCTGGCCCGCGACCCGGGCGACGTCGCGCTCGTCTCGGTGCTGTGGGCCAACAACGAGGTCGGCACGATCCAGCCGGTGGCCGAGATCGTCGAGCTGGCGCACGCGTACGGCATCCCCGTCCACAGCGACGCCGTGCAGGCGGCCGGCCAGCTCGACGTCCGGTTCGCCACGAGCGGGCTCGACGCGCTGACCCTCACGGGACACAAGATCGGCGGGCCGGTCGGCGCGGGCGCGCTCGTGCTGCGCCGCGACGCCGACGTCACGCCGGTGCTGCACGGCGGTGGGCAGGAGCGCGACGTGCGCTCCGGCACGCTCGACGCGGCGGCGTACGCCGGGTTCGCGGCGGCGCTGACCGAGGTCGTGGCGGGCCGGGCGGACGAGGCGGTGCGGCTCGCGGGGCTGCGCGACGAGCTGGTGCGCCGCGTTCTCGACGCGGTGCCCGACGCCGAGCTGAACGGCGACCCCGACCCGGCCGGACGGCTGCCGGGCAACGCGCACTTCTCCTTCCCCGGCTGCGAGGGCGACTCGCTGCTGCTCCTGCTCGACGCCCGGGACGTCTTCTGTTCCACCGGGTCCGCGTGCTCGGCCGGCGTCGCCGAGCCGTCCCACGTGCTGCTCGCGATGGGCGCGAGCGAAGAGCGGGCCAGGGGGTCGCTGCGGTTCTCGCTCGGCCACACCTCCACGGAGGCGGACGTCGACGCGCTCGCCGAGGCGATCGGGCCGGCCGTCGAGCGTGCGAGCCGGGCCGGCGTCGCGGCGCACCGCGTCTCGTAGGCTGGTCGGGTCATGGGAACGAACGTGCGCGTGCTCGCCGCGATGTCCGGCGGCGTCGACTCCGCCGTCGCCGCGGCACGTGCCGCAGACGCGGGACACGACGTCACCGGCGTCCACCTGGCGCTGTCGCGCAACCCGCAGTCGTACCGCTCGGGCGCGCGCGGCTGCTGCACGCTCGAGGACGCGCGGGACGCGCGCCGCGCCGCCGACGTCATCGGCATCCCTTTCTACGTCTGGGACATGGCCGAGCAGTTCCACACGTCGGTGGTGGACGACTTCCTCGACGAGTACGCCGCCGGCCGTACGCCCAACCCGTGCCTGCGCTGCAACGAGCGGATCAAGTTCGCCGCCGTGCTCGACAAGGCGGTCGCGCTCGGCTTCGACGCCGTATGCACCGGGCACTACGCGATCCTCCGCGACGGCGCCCTCTACCGCGCCGTCGACGACGGGAAGGACCAGTCATACGTGCTGGGCGTGCTGACCGCCGAGCAGCTCGCACACGCGATGTTCCCGCTCGGCGACACCCGCAAGGCCGACGTGCGCGCGGAGGCGTCCCGCCGCGGCCTCGCGGTCGCCGACAAGCCGGACAGCCACGACATCTGCTTCATCCCGAGCGGTGACACCGCGGGGTGGCTGGTCGACCGGCTCGGCTGCGCGCCCGGCGACGTGGTCGACGAGTCGGGCGCGGTCGTCGGCGGTCACGACGGCGCGTACGCGTTCACCGTCGGGCAGCGCAGGGGGCTGGGGCTCACCCGCCCCGCGCCCGACGGCCGGCCGCGGTACGTCCTCGCCGTGCGACCGGTCGAGCGCACCGTCACCGTCGGGCCGCGTGAGGCGCTGCGCGTCGACCGCATCGTCGGGGTCCGGCCGCGGTGGGCGGGCCGGCCGCCGGTCGACGCCGTCCGCTGCCGTGCCCAGCTGCGCGCGCACGGCGAGGTGCACCGGGCGGTCGCGGAGCTCGACGGCGACGAGCTCACCGTGTCGCTGGACGCGCCGGTCGAGGGCGTCGCGCCCGGGCAGGCCGTGGTGCTGTACGCCGACGACGAGCGCGTCATCGGCTCGGCGACGATCGACCGCACGTACCGTGCCGCCGGGATGTCCGTGTGAACGAGCGCCCGCTCGTCGCGTGGGACGTGGACAAGACGCTCATCGACGCCGGGCCGGGGGGCGGCGACATCATGGACGTCGCGGTCAGCCGGACGCTCGACCGGGTGCTCGAGCACGGCGTCCGGTTCGGCGGCAAGACCGACCCTCGCATCGCCGCGGAGATCCTCGCCGCCAGCGACGTGCCGCTGCCGCACGACGAGCACGTCGCCACCGTGCTCACCCACCTGGAGGACGTGCTGCGCGAACGCGCGCACCTGCTGGCCGCGCAGGGCCGGGTGCTCCCGGGTGTGCGCGAGACCCTGAAGCGGCTGCACGACCTCGGCGCCGTGCAGACCGTGTTGACGGGCAACATCCGTCCCAACGCGCTCGTGAAGATCTCGGCGTTCGGGCTGGACGAGTTCCTCGACCTGGAGGTCGGCGCGTTCGGCAGCGACCACGCGTCCCGTCCGCAGCTGCTGCCGCTCGTGCTCGAACGGGCCGCGCTGAAGTACCGCCGCACCTGGACGCCGCAGCAGACCTGGGTCGTCGGCGACACCGAGTTCGACCACGAGTGCGCGGCGGCGTCCGGCGCGCGCTGCCTGCTCGTCGCCACCGGTTCGGTCGACTACGACACGCTGGGCACCCTCGGCGCGGACGCCGTCCGGCACGACCTCTCCGACGCCGATGCGGTGGTGTCGCTGCTCACCGGTCGCTGACCCGGTCGAACGCCCAGACGCTCGTCCTCGCGCCGAGCAGCCGGACGGGCAGCCGGTCGGCGCGGCGCAGTACGGGGGGCACGACCGCCCGCGGCAGGTCGGGGACGAGCAGCACCACGCGGCCGCCCGGCCGGGTGACCCGGGCCGCCTCGCCGAGTACGGTGCGCAGCCAGGCCGTGCGGTCGCCCGGCACGCGGTACTGCCGGCCGAACGGCAGGTTGCTGACGTACGCGGCCACGCTCGCGTCCGCGGCATCGAGATCCCTCGCGTCGCCGGTACGCGCCGACGCCGCGGGGACGTTCGTCGTCGCGGCTCGGACCGCGTCCGGGTCGATGTCCGTGCCCGCTGCCTGCCAGCCGGCGTCGACGGCTTCGCCCAGGATCGTCCCCGAACCACAGCACGGGTCGAGCAACGTGCCGTCAGGTGCACCGGCGAGCCGTACCATCGCCGCGGCGACGGCCGGACGCAGCGCGCCCTCCCGCTCGACCTCCCGCCCGTGGTGCTGGCGCATCGCGGCGTCGGACAGCCGCAGCCCGGCGACGAACCGGCCGGGCGCGTACTCGACCGCCCACACCTCGAGCCGGGCCGGGTCGTCGCCGCGCCACCGGGGCCGGTCCCGCTGGATCGCCTCGGTGAGCCGGCGGCGCAGGTCGGTACGCAGGAACGCCCGCTCGTCCAGCACCCGCGTGACGACGCGGAACGTCAGCGACGCGCTCAGCGGTCCCGACTCGTCCGCCCATGCGGACAGCGCTCTCGGCACCAGGTCGTCCCGCCACAGCCTGCGCGCGATCGTCGCGGCCGGGTCGCCGGCTCCGCGCCGGGTATGGCCCACCTCGACGAACACGTCCTCGGCGACCCGCATCCCGAGCGCGGCACCGCGCGCCCCGCGCCCGGCGGTGAGGCGCACCACGTCGGCGCGCCGGTCGCAGCCGGTCGCGCCGGCCGACAGGCCGTCGGTCTCGTCCACCTCGGCCCGCAGCACGGACGCGAGCCCCGGCACGGTCAGCGCGAACATCGGCGTCCCGGTGCCGCGCCTCCGCGCGCGGCCCGCAGAACCCTGTCGTGCCATCGGTCTCCCTGCGGGTGACGAAACGGTAGCCGGCGGGTGCAAGATGTCCCGAGCATCGCACGGTACGGGACGAGGGGCGCGCATGTTGCTGCAGGAGGAACGTGAGCAGGTCGTCGACTTCTCGCTGCGGATGCTGCACGACGACCTGACCGTCGGCACGTCGGGGAACATCAGCGTGCGCAGGGACGAGCTGGTCGCGATCACGCCCAGCGGCGTGGACTACCGCGCCCTCACGCCGGGCTCGATCTGCGTCGTCGACCTGGACGGCGAGGTCGTCGACGGCGCGATGCGGCCGTCGACCGAGATCCCCATGCACACCACCGTCTACCGCGAGTACGAGGTGGGCGCGGTGGTGCACACGCACCCGCTCTACACGAGCACTCTGTCGGTCGTGTGCGACGAGCTGCCGGCCGTGCACTACATGGTCGCGTCGCTCGGCGGGCCCGTGCCGGTCGTGCCGTACGCGACCTACGGCACGCCCGAGCTCGCCGCGAACAGCGTCGCCGGGCTGGCGGACGGGCACACCGCCGTGATCTTGCAGAACCACGGCGCGACGACGGTGGGCGACACCCTCGCCGACGCGTACACGCGCAGCGAGTACCTCGAGTGGATGTGCCGGATGTACTACCAGGCGAGGCTCTACGGCACGCCGAACATCCTGCCCGACGACGAGGTCGCGCGCGTCGTGGAGCGGCTGCGCAGCTACGGCCAGCGCTGACGCGGCGCCGCCTCAGCGGTGTCCGATCACCGCGGCCGAGTGCGGCGCGAGCCGGACGTCGCGGCCGGTGACGGAGACGTCAGGGTCGGTGCCGACGGCGAGCTCGCCGCGGTCGGTGAGCTGGTGCCGGGCGCGCCTGCCCGTCAGGTTGGCGAGCACCGTCCAGCGCTCGGCCGGGCCGCGGCGCGCGTACCCGAGCACGCCGCGCGGGGTCGGGAGGAGCCGCAGCGTGCCCTCGCGCAGCGCACGCGCCCGCCCGCGCAGGTGCAGCAGCCGCCGGTACAGCTCGAGCAGCGAGTCCTCGCGCCCCGCCTGTGCGGCGACGTTCCTGCCGGGCACGTGGCCGATCGGCAGCCACGGGACGACCTCGTCGGGGCAGAAACCGGCGCCGGGCGCGTCGGTCCACGGCATCGGCGTGCGCATCTCGTCGCGGTTCACCCTGCGCCGCAACCGCCGCGAGACGGCCTCGGGCAGCCACCACAGCAGCTCCCGCACCATCGGGTCCCTGGCGTCCCGCAGCGGCACGTAGGTGTTCGGCAGGCCGATCTCCTGGCCCTGGTACACGCACGCCACGCCGCGCATCGTGAGCAGCAGCACGGCGAGGACGCGCGCCTTGCGCAGGTCGCCGCCGACGAGGTCGATGCTGCGGGTCTGGTCGTGGTTCTCCAGCGCGTACGCCGGTTGCGCCGGCCAGGGGAACGCGGTCTCGTGCTCGGCGATCAGCCGGCGGAAGAACCCGGCGTCGTACCGGAACGCGAGCAGGTCGAACAGGAACACCAGGTGCAGCCCGTGGCCGTCGGCGAGGTAACCCGACAGCTCGTCGCTGCGTCCGAACACCTCGCCGAGCAGGATCCGTTCCGGCTCGGGGGCGGCGTCGGTGACCGCTCGCAGGTCGCGGGCCAGAGTGAAGTTGTCCTCGGTGTTCCGGTTGAACGGACGCCGCCACAGCCGCGGGAGGTCGCCGTCCTCCAGGGTCGGACGGAACGGGTTGTCACGCAGGGCCTCGTCCTTCATGACGGTGCCGAACATGTCGAGGCGGAACCCGTCGACGCCGCGGTCCAGCCAGAACCTGACCACGTCGAACATCGCCTCGCGCACCTGCGGGTTGCGCCAGTCGAGGTCGGGCTGCCAGGGCAGGAACGAGGCGAGGTACCACTGCCCGCGGCCGGGGGACCACTGCCACGCCGAGCGCAGCTCGAGGTTGGAACGCCAGTTGTTCGGGGGCCGGCGCCCGTGCCGGCCGCGGCCGTCCCGCCAGACGTACCAGTCGGCCCTCGGGTTCGTCCGGGACCGGCGCGACTCGCGGAACCACGGGTGCTCGTCGGAGGTGTGGTTGAGGACGAGGTCGAAGAGCACCCGCATGCCCCGCCTGTGGCACTGCGCGATCAGCTCGTCGGCGTCGGCGAGCGTGCCGTACTCCGGCGCGACGGAGCCGTAGTCGGTGACGTCGTAGCCGAAGTCGCGCTGCGGGCTCGGGAAGAACGGCGACACCCACACCGTCTCCGCGCCGAGGTCGCGGATGTGGTCGAGGTGGGCGATCAACCCGCGCAGGTCGCCGACGCCGTCCCCGTTCCCGTCCGCGAACGACCGTGGGTAGACCTGGTAGATCGTCGTCCCGTGCCACCACGCCATCCGCGTTACGCCCCGTTCTCCTCGGCACCGTACGCTCGCAGCATGCCCGAACCGAACGACGTCCCGTGGTCGCCCGGCACCGCCACCGGGATCGGGTCCTGGCCCGGCGACGACCCGCTCGAGACGGCCCGCACGGTGGTGGGTGAGGTACCCAACCTGCCGTACCTGCCGGAGCTGCCCGGCCGCGGGCCCGGTGCCGACATGGTGGGCCGGACGGCGGCGAGCCTGCTGGTCGGGCTCGAGGTCGACCTGCAGCCGGCCGGCTGGCGACTGGTCGACCGGCCGGGCGTCGACGCGCGCCGCGCCCGCGCGATGCTCGGGCACGACCTGGACGCGTTCGAGGAGGCGGCGCAGGCGTCCGAGGGGCCGGTCAAGGTGCAGGTGTGCGGGCCCTGGACGCTCGCCGCCCGGCTGGAACTGCCGCGCGGCGGACCTGTGCTGGCAGACACAGGCGCGCGCAGGGACGTCGCGGAGTCGCTGGCGGAGGGCGTCAGCGCGCACATCGCGGACGTCCGCCGCCGGCTGCCCGGCGCGCCGCCGCTCGTCCAGCTGGACGAGCCGGCGCTGCCCGCGGCGCTCGCCGGGACGGTGCCGACCGCGAGCGGGTTCTCCCGCGTCGACCCGGTGGAGCCGCAGGTCGCGACGGCGACGCTCGCCGACGTCGTCACGGCGGTCGCCGAGGCGGGCGGCTGGCCGCTCGTGCACTGCTGCGCGTCCGGCGTCCCGCTGCGCCTGCTGCGTGCCGCGGGCGCACGCGCCGTGGCGCTCGACGTCTCCCTGCTGACCTCCGAGGCCGACGACGACGTCGGCGAGCTGGTCGAGGCGGGGTTCGGGCTGCTGCTGGGCGCGGTGCCGTCCACGGACCACGGCGGCGAACCGTCCGTCGACGAGGTCGCCGGTCCGGTGCGCGAGCTGTGGCGCCGCGTCGGCCTCGCCGGGGACCTGCTCGGGGCACGCGTCGCCGTGACCCCGACGTGCGGTCTCGCCGGCGCGTCGCCCGGATGGGCGCGGAAGGCGACGGCGCTCTGCGCGCAGGCGGCGCGCGCACTGGGCGACCTGGCCGGCTGAGCCGACCGATGGCCGCCCGCCTCGCCACGCCGATCCGGCTGGCCCGAGCCGTCCTGTGCTCCGGCGTACCCGCGTTCCTCGCGGCGGCCGCGGCGGTCGTGGCGATGCTCGTGCTGGCCGGGACGCCGTCGCTCGACATCCTCAGGTACGCGGCGTACTGGGTGCTCCTGGTCGTCCTGCCGGGCTACGTGCTGTGGCGGTGTGTGGAGAGCGGCGGCAGGCTCGCCGACGACCTCGCCGCCGGCGCCGCGACCGGCCTCGCGGTCGAGCTGTTCGCCTACATGGCCGCGGCGGCGGCCGGGGTGCCCCGCTGGTACGCCGTGGTCCCCGCCGCCATCGTGGTCTGCGGCGTAGCCGTGCCGGCGCTGCGGCGGCGGGTCTTCCGCAAGCCGCGTGCCGGGTACGGCGCGGGCACGTCCTGGTTGATCGCGGCCGCGGTCGTGGCCGGCTGCGCGTTCGTCGCGCACGCGAGCTTCCCGCCGGCCGGGCTCGTGGACGGCTATCCGCTCACGTCGTTCGTCGACATGTCGTACCAGCTCGCCCTGGCGGCGGAGGCGAAGCACCACTTCCCGATGACCACGCCGTTCGTGGCGGGCCAGCCGTTGCACTACCAGTACTTCGTCCACCTGCACCTCGCGGCGGCGAGCTGGTCGAGCGGGGTGGACCTGCCCGTCGTCGTGTCCCGCCTGTTCGTGCTTCCGTTCGTGGCGGTCACGACGGTGCTGACCGCGGCGCTGGCCGGCCGGCTGGGGGCGCGCAGGTGGGCCGCGGGGATCGCCACGGTGGTCGCGGTGGCGAGCCTGGCGACGCCGGCGGGCGTCTGGAACATCGTCAACGTCGCGTTCGTGAGCCCGACCCAGTCGTACGCCCTCGTGCTGCTCGGCGGGCTGGGCCTGCTGGTCGTCGACGTGCTGCGGCACCGGACGCCGAGGGCCGCCTGGGCGGTGCTCGCCCTGCTGCTCGGCGCCAGCACGGCGAGCAAGGGGACGGTCCTGCCCCTCGTCATCGGCGGGCTGTGCGTGACCGTGGCGTGCGCGCTGGCGCGGCGCGCGGGCCGGACGCGTGCGCTCGCCACCCTCGGCATCGCGGGAGTCGCGTGGGGCGCGGCCGAGGTGCTCGTCTTCGCGGGCGAGCGGCTGGGACTCACCGTGTCGCCGCTGCACGTGTTCTCCGGCGGGACGAAGTTCACCGGTTTCGGCCTGACCGCGACCACTCCCTGGCCCGCCGTCGGCCTGACCCTGCTGGTGTGGACCGCGCCGATCGTCGGTGCGCTCGTCGTCGTCATCCGGGCCAGGTTCGAGGCGGGCGCGGCGTTCGTCTGCTCGGTGACGCTGGGTGCGGTCGCGGGCGTGCTGCTGCTCGGCCAGTCGTCGTACGGCGAGTCCTACTTCGTCCGCACGGCCGCCGGTTTCGGCGCGGCCGTCGTCGGGGCGGCGCTCTCCCGCCCGGTCTCGGCGCTGGCGCGGCTGCGCGGCATGGCCAGGACGAGGCAGGCCGCGACGGTGCTGGCGAGCGTCCTGCTCGGGGCGGTCGTCGTGGCCACCGTCCAGCAGCGCGCGGCGGTCGCGCCCGTGACGGTGTGGCAGGCCGTCGCGGGGCCGGCACGCCGTCCCGCGCCGTCCGGCTACACCTCGCTGACCCTCGCCGAGGTACGGGCGGCCAGGTGGCTGCGCTCGCACGCGGGCACCGGCGACGTCGTGGCGACCAACGAGCATTGCCGCCCCCGCGTCCCGCACACCTACAGACCGTGCGACGGACGCGACTTCTGGCTCGCCGGCGCCTCGGAACGCCGCGTGCTCGTCCAGGGGTGGGCGTACACGACCTCCGCGCGTACATACGCGGCGACCTACGACCTGAACGGCGCCACCACCGGCCGGTTCCCGGACCCGAGCGAGCTGCGCGCGAACGACGCCGCCTTCGACCGGCCGACCGCCGCCGGGCTGCGCGTGCTGCGCGACCGGTACTCGGTGCGCTGGCTCTACGCCGTCGGCGTCGACTCGGACGTCCTGCGACGGTTGGACACCCTGGCGACGCCCCGGTTCACCGCGGCCGAGGTGCGCGTCTACGAGCTGCCCTGAGCCGTCGTGGCGGGGGTGGATGTCGGCCCCGCTCGGTAGCGTACGGGCATGAGCGAGGATCTCGAGCGGGCCGCGGAGGCCCAGGCGGCCGCCGTGAGCGAAGAGGCCGCCGCCCCCGCGGACGTGCGGCGGCGGCACGCCGAGCTGTCCAGGGAGATCGAGGACCACAGGTACCGCTACTACGTGCTCGACCGGCCGGTGGCGTCCGACGCGGAGTTCGACGCGCTGTTCCGCGAGCTGCAGGGCATCGAGGAGAACTACCCCTCGCTGCGCACGCCCGACTCGCCGACACAGCAGGTCGGCGGCGCGATCTCGACCGAGTTCACCGAGGTCGAGCACATCGAGCGGCTGCTGAGCCTCGACGACGCGTTCAGCGACGACGAGCTGGTGGCCTGGGTCGCGCGCGTCGAGAGGGAGGTCGGCGGAATGGACGCCGTCCCGGTGATCTGCGAGCTGAAGATCGACGGGCTCGCGGTCGACCTCGTGTACGAGGACGGCTACCTCGTCCGCGGAGCCACCCGTGGCAACGGCAGGGTCGGCGAGGACGTCACCGCCAACATCCGCACCATCGACGCGGTCCCCGTCCGGCTGGCCGGCGACGACGTGCCGGAGCTGCTGGAGGTGCGCGGCGAGGTCTTCTTCGAGGTGGAGAAGTTCAGGCAGCTCAACGCCAGCCTGGTCGAGGCGGGCAAGGCGCCGTTCGCCAACCCGCGCAACTCGGCGGCCGGATCGCTTCGGCAGAAGGACCCGCGGATGACCGCCAGGCGTCCGCTCTCCATCCTGCTGCACGGCGTGGGCGCGCGCCGCGGCTGGCGGCCGACGCGCCAGTCGGAGGCGTACGCCGACCTCGGCCGGTGGGGGCTGCCGGTGAGCGACCGGTTCCGGGTGTGCTCGGGGCTGGACGAGGTGCGCGCCTACATCCGCGAGTACGGCGAGAAGCGGCACGAGCTCGAGCACGAGATCGACGGCGTCGTCGTGAAGGTCGACGAGATCGCGCTGCAGCGCAGGCTCGGCGCGACGTCGTCGGTGCCGCGCTGGGCGGTCGCGTTCAAGTTCCCGCCCGAGGAGGTCACCACCAAGCTGCTCGACATCCAGGTGAACGTGGGGCGCACCGGGCGGGTCACGCCGTTCGCGATGATGGAGCCGGTGCAGGTCGCGGGCTCGACCGTCTCGCTGGCGACGCTGCACAACGCGAGCGAGGTGCGCCGCAAGGGTGTGCTGATCGGCGACACCGTGGTGCTGCGCAAGGCGGGCGACGTCATCCCCGAGGTCGTCGCGCCGGTCGTCGACCTGCGCACCGGCGACGAGCGCGAGTTCGTCATGCCCACGCACTGTCCTGTCTGCGGCACGGAGCTGCGACCGGAGCGGGAGGGCGACGCCGACATCCGCTGCCCGAACAGCCGCAGCTGCCCGGCGCAGCTGCGGGAGCGGCTGTTCCACCTGGCCGGGCGGTCGGCGTTCGACATCGAGGTGCTCGGCTACCAGGCGGGCGCGGCGCTGCTCGACGGCGGGCTCGTGCACGACGAGGGCGACCTGTTCGCGCTCACCGAGGACGACCTGCTGACCGTGCAGTTCTTCCGCACCAAGGACGGCAAGCTGTCGGCGAACGCGCGCAAGCTGCTCGACAACCTGGAGCAGGTGAAGACGCGGCCGCTCGCCCGCGTGCTCGTCGCCCTGTCCATCCGGCACGTCGGGCCGACGGCGGCCGTCGCGCTGGCGCGGACGTTCGGCGACATCGCGAAGATCGACGAGGCGAGCGAGGAGGAGCTCGCGGACGTCGACGGCGTAGGGCCGACCATCGCGGCGGCCGTAAGGGAGTGGTTCGCCGTCGACTGGCACCGCGACATCGTCCGCAAGTGGCGCGAGGCCGGCGTGCGGACGGCCGAGGAGGTCACCGACACCGGGCCCAAGCCGCTCGAGGGTGTGAGCGTCGTCGTCACCGGCACGCTCGCCGACTTCAGCCGCGACGAGGCGGCCGAGGCGATCGTCGCCCGCGGCGGCAAGTCCACCGGCTCGGTGTCGAAGAAGACCTCGTTCGTCGTCGTCGGCGACAACCCGGGCTCGAAGGCCGCCAAGGCCGAGTCGCTCGGCGTCCCCGTCCTCGACGAGGCCGGCTTCCACGTCCTCCTCGGCGAGGGCCCCGACGCCGCCCGCGACCATGCGGCCGTCCCCGCCGCCGAGGGCTGAGCCAGGCAACTGCCGGGTTGATCATGTTCTCATGATCAACCCGGGCTTCACACGATCTGCAGGGCGTGGGAAGCTCGGGTCTGTCGTGCGAAGCGGCGCCCGGCCTACGCCGCGAGGCCGTGCTCGCGCAACGGGCCGGCGCGGAGGCCGAGTTCGCCGATGCGGTCGAGCAGGGGCGGCACCGACGCGAGCGTCGCGTGCCAGGAGCCGGGAGCGGACGTGCGGTCGGAGTCGTGCAGCAGCACGGTTCCGCCGCCGCGGAGCTGCCGCTCGACGTGGGTGCGGATCGACGTGGCGGTCGCACGGTTCGTCCAGTCGCAGCCCCACGCCGTCCACAGCACCGGGGTCATGCCCAGTCGCCGCGCCGCGAGGAGGGCACCGCCGGTGAGGACGCCGTTGGGCGGCCGGTACCAGCGCGGCGGCGCCCCGGTCAGCTCGGCCAGCAGGTCGTGCGCGCGGGTGATGTCGTCGACCGTCGCGCGGGGCGGGCGCTTCAGCAGCATCCGGTGCTCCCAGCCGTGCACGGCGACCTCGTGGCCGGCGGCGGCGATCTCGCCGACCAGCTCCCGCGCCTCCACCGCCATCATCCCGAGCATGAAGAACGTGGCCCGCACGCCGTGCTCGGCGAGCAGGGACAGGAACCTGGGCGTGGACGTCGGGTCCGGGCCGTCGTCGAAGGTGAGCGCGACGTGGTCGCGAGCGCCGACGCCCGCGAGCTGTCGCATCGTGAGCCGCCGCAGCGGCCCGACGGCCGCCAGGGCCGGGCCCGCGTGGAGTGCCGCGGCCGCGCCGGCCG
>JAFMQP010000253.1 GCA_017354575.1 Acidothermales bacterium
GGGCACCTGGCGGTCACACCAGGTACCGCTGGCGAACGTCCGCGAGAACACGGAGCATCTCGCCGCGCTCGAGGAATGGCTGCGGTCGTACCGCCCGGACGAGCTGTTCGACGACGCGGGTCGTCCGGTGCAGGAGCTCAGCGCGTTGCCGCCCCGCGGCGACCGGCGGATGAGCGCCAACCCGAACGCGAACGGCGGCGTGTTGCTGCACGACCTGCTGCTGCCGGACTTCCGTTCGTACGCCGTCGACGTGCCCAAGCCGGGCCAGACGTCGAGTGAGGCGACCCGCGTGCTCGGTGAGTTCCTGCGGGACGTGGTGCGCGACAACCCGCGTAACTTCCGGTTGATGGGGCCCGACGAATTGGCGTCCAACCGGTTGGACGCGGTGTTCGAGGTGACCGACCGGGTGTGGAACGCGAGCCGGCTGCCGACCGACGAGCATCTCGCGCCGTCCGGCCGGGTGATGGAGGTGCTCAGCGAACACCTGTGCCAGGGCTGGTTGGAGGGTTACCTGCTCACCGGCCGGCACGGCCTGTTCACCTCGTACGAGGCGTTCGTGCACATCGTGGACGCGATGTTCAACCAGCACGCGAAGTGGCTCAAGGTGACGCAGGCGCTGCCGTGGCGGCGCCCGATCGCGTCGTTGAACTACCTGCTCACCTCGCACGTGTGGCGGCAGGACCACAACGGTTTCACGCACCAGGACCCGGGTTTCCTCGACGTGGTGATGAACAAGAAGCCGGAGATCGTGCGCGTGTACCTGCCGCCGGACGCGAACTGCCTGCTGTCCGTCGCCGACCATTGCCTGCGCAGCAGGGACTACGTGAACGTGGTCGTGGCCGGCAAGCAGCCGGCGCCGAACTGGATGTCGATGGACGACGCGATCACGCACTGCACGCGCGGCATCGGCCTGTTCGACTGGGCGTGCAGCGACAACGGTGACGAGCCGGACGTCGTCCTCGCCGCCGCCGGTGACGTGCCGACGCTGGAGACGATCGCCGCCACCGACCTGCTTCGTCAACATTTCCCCGACCTCCGCGTGCGGGTCGTCAACGTCGTCGACCTGATGCGGCTGCAGCCGGCCTCGGAGCACCCGCACGGCATGAGCGACGCCGAGTTCGACGCTCTCTTCACCGTCGACAAGCCGGTGATATTCGCGTTCCACGGGTACCCGTGGCTGATCCACCGGCTCACCTACCGGCGTCACGGCCACGCCAACATCCACGTCCGCGGGTACAAGGAGGAGGGCACGACCACGACGCCGTTCGACATGGTCATGCTCAACGACCTCGACCGCTACCACCTGGTGATGGACGTCATCGACCGGGTACCGCGGCTCGGCGGACGCGCGGCGCACGTACGGCAGGCGATGGTCGACCAGAGGTTGCGCGACCGCGCCTACACCCGTGACCACGGCGAGGATCCGCCGCACGTCGGCGAATGGCGCTGGTCGCACTGAGAACCGGGGGAGACCGGTGCGTGTCCTCGTGGTGAACGCGGGGTCCAGCAGCCTCAAGCTGCGGTTGCTCGACGCCGCGGACCGCGTCGTCGACGCCAAGGACATCGGCGTCGGCCGCAGGGGCGGGTTCGACCCGAGCGAGGTCGCGGCGACGATCGGCGGCATGACGCAGGTGGACGCGGTAGGGCACCGCGTGGTGCACGGCGGCCGGGAGTTCGTCCAGCCGGTACTGCTCGACGCCGGGGTGCGCGGACGGCTCACCGAGTTGGGCGACCTGGCGCCGCTGCACCAGCCGAAGTCGCTCGCCGGGGTCGACTCGGTCGACGCCGTGCTGCCCGACGTCCCGGCGGTCGCCTGTTTCGACACCGCGTTCCACTCGACCCTTCCGGCCGCGGCGGCGACGTACGCCCTGCCCGAGGAATGGCAGGAGCGGTACGGCTTGCGCCGCTACGGTTTCCACGGTCTGTCGCACGCCTGCGCGACGCGCCGGATCGCGGATCTGCTCGGCACGGACCCGGGCCGGCTGGTCGTCTGTCACCTCGGCGCGGGCGCGTCCCTCGCCGCCGTGCGGGACGGCAGGTCGGTGGACACCACGATGGGCTTCACGCCGCTCGAGGGGCTGGTCATGGCGACCAGGTCCGGCAGCGTCGATCCCGGGCTCGTGCTGTGGCTGCACCAGCACGCCGGCATCCCCGTCGACGACGTCGCGGACGCGCTCGAACACCGCTCCGGGCTCTCCGCCCTCGCCGGGACGGCGGACATGCGCGCGGTGCTGTCCGCCGCGTACAGGGGCGACGCGCGAGCTGCCGCCGCACTCGACGTCTACGTCCACCGGCTCCGCGCCGGCGTCGCGGGCATGGTCGCGTCCCTCCGCGGGCTCGACACCCTCGTGTTCACCGGCGGCGTAGGCGAACACGCCTCGCGGGTCCGTGAGCTCTGCGCCGACGGGCTCGGCTATCTCGGTGTCGAGCTCGACGCAGACCGCAACGTCCGGGCGGACGCCGACACCGACATCAGTGCGCAGGATGCAGCCGTGCGCACATACGTCGTGACCGCCCGGGAGGACGTCGAGATCGCCCGCGGCGTCCGGGCGGTCCTCGGCGGCGCGAGCTGACGCCGTTCAGAGTCGGTAGGGCTCGCGGCCCGGCGGCTGGGCGGGCTGCGGGGTGAGCGGGCTGACCGCCTTCCACCGGCGGGTCAACGGTTTCCCCGGCCGGACGGTGACGTCCTCGCGCTGCTCACCGGAGCAGTGGACGAGCTCGAGCGGCGCGTCGCCGTCGAGCGAGTACACCACCTTGCCCGGCGTGATCTCCAGGTGCAGGCGCAGTCCGTGCCGGCGCACCGAGAAGCACAGTCGCTTCCAGTTCGGCGGCAGCTGTGGGCGGAACAGCAGCGCGCCGGCGATGTCGCGCATGCCGCCGAACCCGGCGACGAGTGCGAGCCAGCCGCCGGCCAGGGACGCGATGTGCAGGCCGTCCTTCGCGTTGCGCTCGAGGTCGCGCAGGTCCATCAGCGCGGCCTCGGCGAGATAGTCGGCCGCGAGGTCGAGGTGCCCGACCTCGGCCGCCATCACCGCCTGGGTACACGCGGACAGGGACGAGTCGCGAACGGTCAGCGGCTCGTAGTACGCGAACGCGCGCGCCTTCTCCTCGGTGCTGAACGCGTCGCCGCACCAGTGCATCGCGAGCATGAGGTCGGCCTGCTTGATCACCTGCCTGCTGTACAGGTCGAAGTACGGCGCGTGCAGCAGCAGCGGGTACTCCTCGTCCCGGGCGGAGCGCTCGAAGTCCCACATCTTCCAGCCGGTGAACCCCTGGCACTGCTCGTGTACCCGCTTCTTCTCGTCATACGGCACCGCCATGCGGTCGGCCGCACCGAGCCAGGACATGATCTCCTCGTTCGACACCCCCGCCGGCGGCCACTCCTTGGCGGCCTCCGCCGCCGCGCGCAGGTTCTGCGCCGCCATCAGGTTCGTGTACGTGTTGTCGTTGCACAGCGCGGTGTACTCGTCCGGCCCGGTGACGCCGTCGATGTGGAACCTGCCGTCGCCACCGATGTACCCGAGCGACATCCACAGCCTGGCGGTCTCGACGAGCAGCGGCAGCGCGCAACCGTGGCCGAACTCCTCGTCCCTCGTCCACCACAGGTACCGCGCCGCCGCGACCGCGATGTCGGCGTTCACGTGGACGGCGGCGGTTCCGGCGGGCCAGTACGCCGAGCACTCCTGGCCACGGATCGTCCGCCACGGGAACGTCGCGCCGGCGAGCCGGAGCGTCCCGGCGCGCTCCTTCGCGAGGTCCATCGTGGAAAGCCGCCAGAGCAGCGCGTCGCGGGCGGCGTCCGGAGCGGTGGCGGTGAGCAGCGGCAGCACGAACGCCTCGGTGTCCCAGAAGGCGTGGCCGTCGTAGCCGGTGCCGGTGAGCCCCTTGGCCGCGATGGCCCGCCGCTCGGTGCGGACGCCCGCCTGGTAGGTGTGGAAGATGCCGAAGCGGGCGGCCTGCTGGATCTCCACCGGACCGTCGAGCTCGACGTCCGCGCCGGACCAGAAGTCCTCGAACGCCTCCACCTGCTCGCGGTGGATGGCCTCCCACCCGGCGTCCACCGCGCTGAGCAGTGCCGCGGAGACCTGGTCGCGCAGCGCGGGAACGGACCGCTGGCTGGACCATCCGTACGCGACGAACTTCACCAGCCGCAGCTGCTGACCGAGGCCGAGGTTCGTCGACACGGCCACCCTGGCCCAGTCCGGGAACTGCGCGGTGACCTCCGTCGCGCGTGCGTCCGGCGTGCTGATCAGGTGGTCCATCGCACTGGCCAGCTGCAGCCTGCTCGACCGGGTGCGATGGATCAGCAGCGCACGCAGCCCTTCCGCCACGTTCTCGACAGGTTCCAGCGCGTTGTCGATGACCGCGGTGACGCGCGGGTCGTTGGACTGTCGCGGCGTCGGCTCGTTCGCGACCAGCTCGGACTGGGCCACGATCCTGAGTGGCTCGTCGATCGGCTCGACCCGGTAGTCGACGGCGAGCAGCGAGCGACGGGTCAGCGAGACCAAGCGCGTGCTGCGGATCCGGACCTTCTTGCCGGCAGGGGAGCGCCACTCGGCGACACGCTCGAGGAGACCGCGTCGCATGTCGAGGATCCGTTCGTGCGACAGGATCTCGCCGTATCGCAGGTCGAGCGGCTCGTCGTCGACGAGCAGCCGGATCAGCTTGCCGTTCGTGACGTTGAGCACGGTCTGCCCGGACTCGGGATAGCCGTAGCCCGCCTCCGCGTACGGCAGCGGCCTCGACTCGTAGAACGACGCCAGGTACGTTCCCGGCAGCCCGGCCGGGTCGCCCTCGTCGAGGTTGCCGCGTACGCCGATGTGCCCGTTCGACAGTGCGAACAGCGATTCGGACACCGCGAGCGTGGACTGGTCGAGCCCGACCTCGTGGATCCGCCACGGGTCGGTCAGGAAATGGTGCCCGTCGGCGACCTTGTGGCTGCCGTTCTCGGGTCGCCGATCCGGTTGCCGGCGAAGGCGTTCCGCCTCGCTCACAACAGCTCCTCCAGGTCGCGGACGACGATGCTGGCACCGTGCTCGCGCAGGTCCGCCGCATGTCGTTCGTCGTGCCGGTTCACACCCACGACGTAACCGAACGCGCCGCGACGGCCGGCCTCGACGCCGGCGGTGGCGTCCTCGAACACAGCCGCCTGATCGGCGGGTACCCCGGCCCTGCGGGCACCGGCGAGGAACGCGTCCGGCGCGGGCTTGCCGGGCAGTCCCCGCTCGGCGATGGTCACGCCGTCGACGCGGTCCTCGACGAGATCTGCCAGGCCGGTGGTGTGCAGAACGTCACCGGTGTTGGCGCTGGACGAGACGACGATCCTGCGCAGGCCCACCTCGCGAGCCGCCACCAGGTACCGGCGCGAACCGGGGAAGACCGTGACACCGTCCTCGCGGATGCGCCGCACCACTTCCGTGTTCTTGCGCTCGCCGATGGCGTGGACGGTGTCGGCGTCCGCGGGGTCGTCAGGGCCGCCCTCCGGCAGGTCGATGGCACGCGAGCGAAGGAAGTCCCGGACCCCGTCGAGCCGCGTCCTGCCGTCGACGTGGTCGTCGTAGTCGTCCTCGGTGAACGGCGGTTGGCCGTGCGCGGCGAGAACCGGATCGAACGTGGCCTTCCAGGCACTGCGATGGACGGACGCGGTGTCGGTGAGCACCCCGTCGAGGTCGAACAGACAGGCACGTATCGCGTCCGGTAGCCCGAGCACGCGCCCAATCCTCGCACACCCGTGCGGCTCGACCCGTTCGTGCGCGGTCCAGGTGTGTCGACGTGCTCGTGTGTGCCACCGAGGAGGTGATGCAGGTTCTGGCGTGGGATCCGGGTAGCCGACGCAATGCCCCGGCCATGGCAGCGCCAATGACGTGAGTGCTGTCCATCGTTGGGATCGACCGTGGTCGCCGCCCGGCCGTCGCCCTGGCAACGGCGCGCGGCCTAAGCTCGCGTCCATGGCTGACAGCAGCGATCTGCCTCGATACCGCGTCCTCACCGGTCCGGACGACGACGCCTTCTGCCGACGGGTCAGCGAAGCGCTCGAACTCGGGTACGAACTGCACGGCTCACCTTCC
>JAFMQP010000254.1 GCA_017354575.1 Acidothermales bacterium
GCCCGGGGGGGGGGGCCCACCCCGGCCGTCCCCTCTTGTCGCACGACCCTTGCACGGCGCCCCGGATCACCCGGGTCCGCGCCGACCGTGCGAAGCTGCATTATCACGGTACGCAAGAGCGCCGGCCCGTGCGCCGGACTTCGGCCGCTCGGGCAACCATCTCTGCCGCGGCAGGCGTGTGCAACCTAGAAACCGGGACGGTCGGAAGGACGTGGACGAGGAGACCCGGCGGGCGTTCGACGAGTTCGCGCGCGCCCGTATGCAGCAGCTGCTGCGCTTCGGCCACGTACTCACCGGCAACCCGGCCGCGGCCGCCGACCTCGTCCAGGACGCACTGGAACGGGCGATGCTCGCCTGGCCGCGGGTGTCCCGCCAGAGCGACCCGGAAGGCTATGTACGGCGCATCATGGTCAACCGCAACATCAGTGTGTGGCGGAAGCTGCGCAGGGAACGGCTCACCGCCGAGTTCCCCGAGCAGCCGGCGGAGCCCCCTGCCGGCCGTGACCTCGCGCTGTGGAACCAACTCGCGGAGCTGCCGCCTCGGCAGCGGGCCGTCATCGTGCTGCGATACTACGAAGACATGACCGAGCAGCAGACGGCCGAGGTGCTCGGCTGCTCCGTCGGCACCGTGAAGAGCCAGGCGGCCAAGGCGATCGCGAAGCTCCGCGCGCAGACCGCGGCCTTCACCGAGGACGAGTCCCGCGGCCGGCGGCTGGGTGAGGCCGGGTCATGAGCGACGACCGGGACTTCGAGCGCGAGCTGCGCCGCGTCCTGCACGACGACCGGTGGAGCCTCGCCCCGCCCTCGAACACCCTGGACCGCGTGCACGCCGGCGCGAACCGCCGACGGCGTCGGAAGCGGGTGGCCGCGGGCGGGTTGAGCGCACTCTCGGTGGTCGCCGTCGCGGTCCTGGCGCTCACCATCCCGCAGCAGCTGGGCAACTACGACCAGCAGGGCAGCAGCGCCGGGCCGTCCGCGAAGACCAGCAGCAAGCACGTGCAGCCCAGCCCGCAGCTCACCGCCCAGCGCCCCAAGTCCAGCGTGGAGTCCAGTACGCAGCCGCCCAGCACGGCATCCTCGACGCACCCCGCCGCCGGCGGCGCCGTACCCGCGCACTTCGCGGCGGCGTCGATGACCGCGACGGACGCGAGCACGTTCCTGGTGCTCGGCACGGCGCCGTGCGACAACCCGATCTGCACGTCCGTCGTCCGCACCGACGACGGCGGCAGGACCTTCCGCGGCATGCCCGCGCCGAAGGCTCCGCTGTCGTCGAACCCGATGGGCGGCGACACCGTCAGCGACCTACGGTTCGCGGACAGCACCGACGGCTACGCGTTCGGCGGCTCACTCTGGACGACCCACGACGGGGCGCAGACGTGGCACCGACAGCGGCTGCCCGGCACGGTGGTGAGCGTCGAAGCGGCGCAGGGCACCGCATGGGCGGTGGTGAAGTCCGGCGGTACGCACCGGCTGTACCGGTCCGCGACGTCGAGCGACTCGTGGTCGCGGGTCGCGCTGCCGGCGGCACTCGACGACGCGACACCGGCCCTCGTCCTGCAACCCGGCCTCGTCGTCATGCTCGGCGAGTCGTCCGGCTCGGCCGTCGCGTTCGTCTCCACCGACGGAGGCCGGACGTTCCAGCAGCGCCCCAACCCCTGCCCGATGGCGCTCGGCGGCCCGAACCTGTCCGCGGCGGGCGGCACGCTCTGGGCGTTCTGCCCCACCGGCACGCAGGGCCGTCCGTACGCCTCGACCGACGGCGCCCGCAGCTGGACGCCGGTCCCCGGCGGGCCGGCGGGTGGCTGGGCCAACTCGAGCGTGATCGGCGGCCGGTCGGCGGGCTCGGCGGTCCTCGCCTCGGGCGGCGAGCTGTACCGCGTGGCGACCGGCGGCGGCGTCCAGCACGAGTCGTCGCCCTCGATCGGCAGTGGCGCGTCACTGCGGTTCGTCGGGTTCACGACGCCGCAGCTCGGCTACGCGATCCTCGCCCACCCGAGCACGTCCTCGTTGCTCCGGTCCACCGACGGCGGCCACACCTGGTCGGTGGTGCGGTACCCCCAGGGGTAGCCGGCGTCCCGCCATCGGTGATCATGGACGGGTGGACGAGGAGCGGACCGAACCGGAGGACGGCACCCGGGCCCGCTTTCCCGACTACCGGTTCACCCTCGCCAACGAACGTACGTACCTCGCGTACGTACGCACCGCGCTCGCGCTCGTCGCCGCCGGGCTGGCGGTGGCGCAGTTCATCCGGCAGCCGCAGATCAAGACGCTGAGCCTCGGCCTTTCCGTGGTGCTGACCGTGCTCGGCCTGGTCGTCGCCCTGCTGGGCTTCGTGCGCTGGCAGGCCGCGGAGAGTGCGGTCCACCGCGACGAGCCGCTGCCGCGGCTGCGCATCCCCATGCTGGTGACGGTCGGCCTCGTCGTCGCCGGACTGGCCGCCCTGGTGATCGTGGTGCTCGGCTGATGGCGCGGGACGCCAACCGGCTGGCCGATCCCGGCGCGCAGCTCGAACGCACCAGCCTGGCGTGGACGCGCACCGCCGTGTCCATCGCGGCCTGCGGGGCGCTGTTGGTACGCACCGGCTTCGTCGACCACTTCGTCCCCGCGCTCGCCGGCGGCGCCGTGGTCCTGCTCGCGGCCGGCGCGGTGTTCCTGCTCGCGAGCCTGCGCTACCACGCGACGAAGGGCCGCCCCGGCCTCCACCTGCTCGTCGGGCACCCGTACGCCGTGCGCGGGCTCACGGTGCTGGTGACGTTGGCATCCGGGCTGGCGGCGGCCGTCTGCCTGGCGACCGCGTTGGCCTAGCCGGCCGACTGGGTCGCGGCCTTGGCGTCCGGCTCGAAGCGTTCCTCGGTGATGGCCGCGGCCGCCACGTCGCCGGGGTAGTGGCGTCGGGCCCGGAACAGGACGACGCCGCTTGCCAGGAGCGGCACCAGCATGATGGCGAACGTCCAGCGCAGGCCGAGTTCGCCGCCGCCGGCGATGTGGTCGGAGAGGACGCCGAACAGCAGCGGCGCCAACGCCTCGGCGCCGGTGCGCAGCACCGTGCGGACCGCCTCGGCGCGGCCCCACAGCTGGTGTACCACGACGTCGAGCCGAGCCGAGTCGAGCGCGGGGTTCGGCCAGGCCAGGGCCGCCGCGACGAAGACGAGCACGGGGAACGCGATCGCGAAGCTGCCGGTGAGCAACACGATGGGCAGGATCGCCGCGACCACCACGTAGCCGGACGCGCCGACCACCATGCGCCCGGAGAACCGCCCGCGGCCGAGCAGCCAGTCGCCCACGCGGCCGCCGAACAGGACGCCGAGGATCGCACCGGCGCCGATGATCGGGAACAGCACCGAGACCACGGCCGTACCCATGTGGAAATGGCCCGCGATGAACAGGATGCCGAACGTCTTCAGCCCGGCGAAGAAGAAGTACCCGAGCGCGGAGGAGATGATCAGCGCGACGTTGCTGGGGATCTTGAGGATGTACCGGATCGCGCGCTGGATCGGCATCCGCGCGGGGTCCTCGTCGAGCACGCCCGCCCGCGTCGGCGTGATGCCGGCGTCTCGCACCCGGTCGTGGACGGCACGGTCGTCGACCTCCTTCTTGGGGCGGCGCTTCGAGCCCTCCGGCGTCACCGGCGCCAGCCGATCCTGGCCGCCGCGCTTCGGCTCGCGGAGCCGCCACACCCAGTACGCCAGCAGGAAGGCGGGGACGGAGAAGACGAAGAACACCGCACGCCACGGCAGGACGGCGGTGACCATGCCCGCGACGGCGTAACCGATGCCGGTACCGATCAGCTCACCGGCGAGGATGAAGCCGAGCACGCGACCGCGTTCGTGCGGGAAGAACAGGTCGCCGACGAGTGAGGCGATCGCCGGCCCCGCGACGGCGACCACGATGCCGAGCACGATGCGGGAGTAGACCAGCCAGGTGTAGGTCGGAGCCAGCCCGGAGGCGATCATCGCCAACGCCCACAGCACGATCGAGACCGACAGCAGCCGGAAGCGGTTCATCCGGTCGGCGAGCATGCCGACGGGGATGGTCGCGATGCCGCCGCTGAGCGCCACCACCGAGACCAGCAGCCCCAGCTGCCCGTTGCCGATGGAAAGCGACGCCTTCAGTGGCTCGCCCGCCGCGCCGATCGCCGCGACGTCCGCGGCGGACAGCGCGAGGACGCCGGCCAGCAGCACGATCACCCGCTTGCGCGCCGGCCCGCCTACCATCTCGGTGACCCTGCGGTCGGCCGCCTGCCCGGCCGCCCTGGTGGCGCGCGCGGTGAACAGCGCACCGATGCGCAGGCCCTTGCCGCCGACGCTCGCCGCGCGACGGGCGCCGGCCGCGAACCGTTCCCGACCGCTGTTCGCGGCGTGGTCCTCCGGCGGCGGCTGACGCGGGCCCGTCGTCTGTGACAACTGCGCTCCCCTCTCAGGAACGAGGCTACGGCGTCCGGACCGCCGTTGGCGCCCGTGCCGAGATCACACTCAGCCGCGGAGAAGACCGCTGGCGTACCAGTCCTGCTCGTCGCGGACGCCGGGGAGCGTGAAGAAGTATCCGCCACCGGTCGGGCTGACGTAGTCGACGAGCGGCTCGTCGACGAGGCGCCTCTGCACGGCCTCGAACTGCCGCCCGACGTCGCGCTGGAAGCAGGTGAATATCAGGCCCATGTCGAGGTTGCCGTTGCCGTCCGTGCCGCGGTCGTAGTTGTACGAGCGCCGGAGGATGCGGCTGGGATCGGTCTTGTTCGTCCGTGGGTTGGCGAGGCGGATGTGCGCGGTCAGCGGGATGACGTCGCCGCGCGGGTCGTGGGCGTACGAGATCGGGTCGTGCTCGTGGTTGCCGGTGAGCGGCGCGCCGGTGTCCTTGCGGCGGCCGAACATCGTCTCCTGCTCGACGAGCGAGACGCGGTCCCAGAACTCGACGAGCATCCGGATCACCCGCACCACCTGGTACGTACCGCCGGACGTCCAGGGCGGCTCGCCGTCGCGCCCGCCGCGCACCCACACCAGCCCGTCCATCTCGTCGGCGCCGGGGTTCGCCGTGCCGTCCTTGAACCCGAGCAGGTTCCGCGGCGTGCCGGACGGACGCGGCGGGTTGCTGAACCCGTCGGCCCGCCAGCGCACCTGCATGCCGCCGCGCGTCGATCTCGCGACCTGCCGCAGCGCGTGCAGGACGGTGTCGCGCTCGGGCGCCCGCAGCTGCAGCAGCAGGTCGCCGTGGCACGCCGCGGGATCGAGGTCGTCGTTGGGGAACGCCTGCATCGTGGTCAACGCCGCCGGACGCCGGGACGCCAGCCCGTAGCGCCCGTCGAACAGCGACGCCCCGACGCCGACGGTCACGCCCAGCCCGGCGGCGGGCGGCGCGGCGCCGAGCACCCCGTTGTCGGACGGCGGCGCGTACGGCTCCGTGTCGGCGGGCGCGGCCCCGACCACCAACCGGCGCGCCTCCACGGTGAGCGCGTGGAACAGGTCCGTGAGCTCGCGCGCGTCTGCGGCGGTGACGTCGAACGCCACGAAAGCCGCGTGCCGTGCGGGCGCGGGCAACACTCCCGCCTGGTGCGCACCGTGGAACGGCTCGGCCCGCGGCGCGCCCGCGGCCGCCCGCGCGCCACCGCCGAGCAGCCCGCCCGCGGCGACGCCGGACACGGCACCGGCGAGGAATCGGCGCCGCGGCACCTTCTGGGTCACGTACCTGCTCCGATCACGGCGGGACGATGGCCGGTGGCATCTGCAGGATGCCGGGGACGAGGGCCAGGTCCTCCACAGCAGAGCCTACGGCGGCGTTCAGCCGCTGCCGGTCGGTTGTCCCCAACCGGTCGAGCGGCGTCCAGGTCGAGCCGTGGCGGTACGCCGCGAGGCGAGCGTCCAGCCCGCGCACGTCGGCCTGCAGCCGCGTGAGCAGCTTGGCGTCGCGCACCCGCAGCGCCGGCGCCAGAGCGGTGAGCACCGTGGTCGTGCCGTCGACGTTCGCGGCCGCGGTGGCGAGGCCGGTGTGGCTGCCCTGGTCGGTGTCGCCGGTGAGCTCGAACTGGAGCGTGTTCTCGAGGATCTCGTGTGCCCGCAGCGGCAGGT
>JAFMQP010000255.1 GCA_017354575.1 Acidothermales bacterium
CGTACGGCCGCCTCGGCGTAGGCGCGGCGGGCCGTCGGGTCGTCGCTCGTGCAGCCGCGCAGGTTCAGCAGCTCCCCGGCGAGCTGCGCCGCGCCGAGCACCCGGCCGTGGTCGTCCAGGATGGCCAGGACGTCCTCGCGCATCGCGCTCATGATCTTGCCGAGCTTGAGCCAGCTCTGGCGGGCCTTGCCGAGCGTCTGCGCGACCGTGGACTGGTGCACCCCGGCCGCCCGGCCGACCTCGCCCTGCGCGGCCCACGCCGGGACCTCCGGCTCGGTATCGCCCGGGCCCGGCAGGGCCAGGGCGAGCCGGACGACGCGCCGCTGGGTCTCGTTACGGCCGGTCTCGGCGAGCCGGTCGGTGAACTGGTCGACGGTGAGCCGCGCCGGCTCGCCCAGCCGCGAGGTGTCGGCGCGCTCCGCGGCGGCGAACTTCCGGCGCCACATCTTCGCCTTGCGGGCCAGCTCGTTGCGGATCTCGATGCCGACGCCGCGCACCGTACGGATCCGCGCCGTCGGCACCTCCATCAGCTCGCCGACGGTGGACACGTGAAGCTGCTGCTCGGCGACGGACTGGGCGCGCCCGCTCAGCCCGGCGACCCGCAGGGACGTCGCCGGCTCGGCGGTCTCGGCGAGCCGCCGGTTGGTCTCCTCCGCGCCGAGGTCGTCGTCCAGCGTGTCGCGGGTGGTGGGCGTGGTGTCCCGGTCGAGCTCGCCGAACGCCTCCATCCACGCGCGCACCATCTCCTTCGCGGAGCGGTAGCGGGCGCCGGCGTCGCGGTGCAGGGCGCGGCGGAAGAACGCGGCGAGCTTGTCGCGGACCCGCTCGTCGAGCATGTCCGCCGACACCTGCGGCGTCAGCTCGTCGGCGTCGGCGTACTCCGCCGGGATGACGCCGTCGGCCCAGGACGGCAGCTCGCCGGTGGCCATCTCGTGCAGGGTGACGGCGGCGGCGTAGCGTTCGGCGGCGTCGTCGTACTCCGTACGGTCACCGATGCCGAGGAACGGGTCCAGGTACGGCGGGGTGCCCGCCTGGATGCGGTCGGCGGCGGCGCCGGACAGCGAGAAGTCGAACAGCACCAGCCGCTCGCGCTGCTTCTCGACCTTCTGGATGGCCAGGTTGGCGGGCTTGATGTCGCGGTGCCAGACGCCCGCCTCCTCCAGGTACTCCAGCGCGCGCAGCAGGTCCTCGCCCAGCTTCTCCAGCGGGCCGGCGGCCGGCAGCCGGCCGCGCATGCGCAGCTCCTCGGCGAGCGTGCGCGGACCGGCCTGCTCCATGATGATGAACGCGCGCTCGACGCCCGCAACGTGGACGAAGCGCGGGCCCTCGATCATCCGTACGACGTAGTGCGAGTGGAGCTTGTCCAGCGTCTCGGCCTCGGACATGAGCCGCAGGTTGGCGTCGTCGTTCAGGCCGACCTTCAGCACCCGGTGGTGGCCGTCCTTGGCGACCAGCAGGGCGCGCGCGGTCGAGCCCTTGCCGAGCACCCGCTCGACCGTCCAGCCCTCGATGACGCTGTCCTTGCCGGCCTCCAGCGGGTCGACGACCTCGGCCTGCGGCGCGGTCAGCTCCTCCTCGACGTCTTCGAGCCGGTTCAGGAAGTCCCGTACGCGCAGGGTGCGCTCGGTGACCTCAACGGCGGTGGCCTGGCGTACCAGGTCGTCCATGCCGGGGGTGATCTCGTCACTGACCGCCGACGGGATCAGCGCGCGTTTCGTGCGCAGCGCGGTCTGCAGCTCGCCCTGGTCGGCGGCGGGCTCGTGGCCGGTGAGCAGCAGGTACGCCAGCGCGCCGAGGCCGAACACGTCGAGCAGCCCGCCCTCGGCGGCGGGCTGGCCGAACTCCGGCGCCCGGTACAGCACCGAGGAGTCGTCGACCCGATCCTGAAGCGAGCCGTCGGACGACGGCGGATCCGAATCGGAGGAATCCGGCTGGGACTCGCCGCGTTCCCGCGCGGCGGTCTGCCAGTCGGCGATGCGCAGCCGCGGGTAGCCGCCGACCAGGTCCACGTAGACGCTGCGGGCGGACAGCGCCCGGTGGTAGAGGCGCCGCCGGTGCGCGTGGTCGACGGCCTCGGCGAGCTGGCGCACCATCTCCACGCGCGTCTCGATCTCCAGACCGGCGCCCCGCTCGGACATGAAATGGTCCAGCCGCTGCCAGCCGTCGCCGTGCCGGAAGACGATCGCCGGGCCGTCGTCGTGCTCGTCGCTGTAGTTCTCCGCCCGGACGATGCCGTCGTGCTCGACGCCGATCAGCGACTTGTACTCCCGGCGGGCGGCCCGCGCGACCGCCTTCTTCTGCTCCCTCGTCGCGCCGCGCTGGGACAGGTAGACGCGGACCCGGCGCGGCGGGTCGGACTTCATGGCCGGGTTGCGGGCCAGGAAGTCCTCCCAGCCGGGGCCGCGGTCCATCGGCATCTGCTCCAGCTCGAGCGAGCCGATCTTGTACGCCCGCCGCGCGCCCTGCAGCCCCAGCTCGGTGCGCAGCTTGTCCATCTGCTTGGAGAACGCGGTCACCTCGGACAGCGTCCGCGCGTCGCGCGCCGGACGGCCGAGCAACCCGGACCAGATGCCGGGCAGAGCCGTACGGCCCTCCCGTCCGTACACCTCCGTGCGCTGGTACTCGTCCAGGCGGCAGTCGAGACCCGGATCGGACAGGAAGACGGCGGGCTTGATGTACGGAATGTGCAGCCGGATGCCGGCTCGCTTGGCGGCCCGCTGGAGCTGGGTCTTCAGCTCCTTGCACTTCCTGTCGGTGAGGTGCAGCGGGTTGTCGATCGTCTTGACCCGGCCGTCCGGCATGTGGAACGTCCAGTCCGACCCGGAGTTGACGACCCGCCCCGGGTGGCTCTTGATCTCGACGAGATGCAGGCCGCTCGGCGTGGCGATCAGCAGGTCACACTCGTACACCTGACCGGTCTGGGCGGTGAACGTGAAGGTCTGCCAGGCGCGGTACGGCTCGGTGGCCGGCATCTGCTCACGGATATGCGCGAGCGCCTCCTCTTCCCAGGGGAAGCCGGACGGAGGTCCCCACCACCGGTTCGCCATCACACCCGCCTCACTGCACACCTCGCCCCCGCGGATCCGACAAGGATAGGGCGCCAGGCCGACAGAGGTTCGACGCCGCGATGTGCCGTACGGGTTACATCTTCCGGCCTGATCCGGTCATCCGTTGATTCCTGCCAGGCGTCTGCGATACGGACGGTAATGTGACCTGGCTCGCAGAGCGAGAAGGAGGCCCGGCGGCATGCCCGTGAACAACCAGGACCTGATCCAGTTGCTGGACCGTGTGGATAAGGGTGAGGTGCAGTTGCCGGACTTCCAGCGCCCGTGGAAGTGGGACGACGAGCACATCGTGTCGCTGCTGGCCACGGTCACGATGAACTATCCGATGGGCGTCGTCATGGCGCTGGCCACCGATCGCGACTCCTCCACCAGGTTCAAGGCCCGCAAGATCGAGGGCGTGAGCGGCGATGTGCGAGGGAAGGAGAAGTCGTTGCTGCTTGACGGGCAGCAGCGCATCACCTCGCTGTACCGGGTGCTGAAGTCCGGGAAGGTGGTGGAGTCAGACGATCCTCGCAACAAGGACCAGACGCTCTATCGCTGGTACTACGTGGACATCGCGAAGGCGCTCGATCCAGATGTCGATCGCGAGGACGCGATCGTCTCGGTTCCGGCCGATCGCAAGATCGTCGACCGCTACCGCCGCGTCATCGTAGATCTGACTACGGCCGAGGCCGAACAACAGGCCGAGATGTTCCCGCTGCGCATCGCCCTGGACACGCCGGCCACGCTGGCCTGGCAGTTCAAGTACGTCGGTAACGACGAGAACCGGCTGGCCACCTGGACCAGATTCACCTCCGAGGTGCTGCAGCGCATCACGGCGTACGAGATCCCGGTGATCACGTTGGGCAGCGAGACGCCGAAGGAAGCGGTCTGCCGGGTGTTCGAGAAGGTGAACACCGGCGGCGTCGTGCTGAGCACCTTCGAGCTCGTCACCGCGACGTACGCGGCCGACGACTTCGATCTGCCGGAGGACTGGAAGCGGATCACCGGCGATCTGAAAAAGGCGTTCCCCGTCATGGCGGCGGTGGAGAACAAGGACTTCCTCCAGGCGGTCTGCCTCGCCTCCAGCTTCCACAATCGGCCGACGCCGACGTGCAAACGCAAGGACATGCTCGACATGAGGCTCAGCGACTACCTCGAGTGGTCGCCGAAGGTCGAGGAAGCCCTGCACTGGGCCGGCAAGTTCCTCGCGGACCAGTGCATATTCACCCAGGACGATCTTCCGTACAAGACGCAGCTTCCGCCGCTGGCCGCGATCCGCGTCGTGCTGGGTGACGAGACGGACAGCCCGGACGCCCGCCGGAAGCTGCTGCAATGGTTCTGGTGTGGCGTGTTCGGAGAGCAGTACGGCAGCTCGGTGGACAGCCGGTTCGTGCTGGACCTGACCCGCGTCACCGACTGGGTACGCGGCGGTCCGATGCCGGACTTCGTGGAGACCGCGTCGTTCAGCGCCAGCCGGCTGAACTCGATGAAGACCCGTAACAGCGCCGCCTACACCGGGGTGTTCGCGCTGCTCGTGCAGCAGGAATGCTACGACTGGTACTTCACCGAGCAGCCGCTGTCCGCGGCGATGCTCGCCGAGCACCACGTGGACATCGCGCGGGTCTTCCCGGCCGAGTGGTGCAAGAAGAACCACGTCGGAGACCGCGCCGACACGGTCGTGAACAAGACGCTGCTGTCGCTGCGCGCGGGCCAGACGATCGGAAAGCGCGCGCCCTCGCTGTACATGCAGGAGCTGCAGCGGGAGTCGGCGCTACCGGTCGAGCTGTTCGACGAGCGGGTGCTCAGCCACCTCATCGAGCCGGACCATCTGCGCGCGGACGACTTCGACGCCTTCTACCGGTACCGGTCGGAGGAACTGCTACGGCTCATCGAGTCGACCGGATGCCGGGTGATCCGGGGCGGTGAAGGGCCCGGCGCATGACCGGCGAAGCGGCGAAGGCGTTCCTGAAGGACGCGGCGGCCCGGCCGGCCGGTTCGTACGCCAAGATCACGCTTACGGCCCTGCGCGACCTGTGTGGATACCGAGTGCGGAACACCGAGTCGATCACGCACATGCGGCGCCTCTTGGATGAGGCCGGGCTGGTCACGGATCCGGACTTCGCCGGCGCGGACCGCCGTACCATGCTCACGCTGGTGCCGGTCAACGCCTCGGTCTCTGCCGAGGCCGAACCGGAGACCGAGGAGGCGCCCGAGCCCGAGCCCGACGAGTTCCGGTTCCCGCCGGTCGCGCCCACGGTGGCGGACATCCCGTCGGCCCGTACCGAACTGGTCTTCATCGCCCGCGAACGCCCCGCCTCCGAGGCCCGCGACCTGATGTTCAACCACGGCATCGGGCAGCTTCCCGTCCTCAGTGATCCGGCCATCTGCCACGGCATGGTCACCTGGGAGTCGATCGCGAAGTACACGGTCAACAACCCCGGCGCGACCGTCGAGCAGTGCCTGGAAGATGAGGAATCGGTCCGGCTCGACGACAACCTCTTCGACCGGCTTCCCCGGATCAACGCGAAAGGCGCGGCGTTCGTCCGCGATTCCGACGGCGTGTACTGCGGCGTGGTGACCGCCCGCAGGGTGAACGAGTACCTGTCCCGCATCGTCGAGCCGTTCTACGTGCTCGGCGAGATCGAGCGGCGGCTGCGGCACCGCCTCAACGAGGTCTTCACCGCCGAGGACTTCGCGCCGTACGGCACGTCGAGGAAACCCGCGCACAGCGCGGACGACCTCATGTTCGGGGATTACTGCAAACTGCTCAACAAGCGAGAGCGGTACGCCCGCCTCGGCTGGAACGCCGACTGGGAGATGTTCCGGAACCGCCTCGACGAGGTACGGCGAATCCGCAACTCGGTGATGCACTTCAACGCCGACATCATCGACCGGCCGGACCTGAACACCTTGTACGCGTTCTCCCGGTGGCTGCGCGCCCTGCACCCCATGCACTGAGCATGGCCCGATTTGCGT
>JAFMQP010000256.1 GCA_017354575.1 Acidothermales bacterium
CCGCCAGCACGTCGTCGGTCACCCCCACATCCTCACACGGCGGTGACCGCATACGCCGTCGCGCCTCATGCAGAGATGCGGCACGAAGCAGTCACCGATCGGGGCCCGTGACGCTCCGATCACGAGGCCACGGGCGTGCCGGCGTAGAGCTGGGCGATGACGTCCTCGATGTCGGGCTCCTGTACGGAAAGGTCGACGAGGGGGTAGCGCGCGGCGATGTCGGCGACGAGCGGGGCGGCGCTCGTGCGGGCGGGGAAGGTGAGCCACTGGCGCGGGCCGTCGGTGCGGAGGACGCGGGTGCCGGGTACGTCGACGGGGGGTGCGGGTTCTGCGAGGTCGACGACGAGGGTGCGCTCGGTGTCACCGAGGTCCTGCAGCCCGGCGAGCCCCCCGTCGTAGACCAGTTTGCCGCGGTCGATCACCATCACCCGCGAACACAGCTGCTCGATGTCGGTGAGGTCGTGCGTGGTGAGCAGGACGGTCGTGCCGCGTTCCTCGTTCAGCTCGTGCAGGAACTCGCGCACCTTCGTCTTGCTGACCACGTCCAGGCCGATCGTGGGCTCGTCGAGGTAGACGACGTCGGGGTCGTGCAGCAGCGCCGCGGTGATGTCGCCGCGCATCCGCTGGCCCAGGGACAGCTGCCGCACCGGCACGTCGAGCAACGGGCCCAGGTCGAGCGCGTCCACGTACTTCGCCAGGTTCGCGTGGTACCGGTCGTCGGGGATGCGGTAGATGCGGCGCAGCAGGCCGAAGCTGTCGCGCAGCGGGAGATCCCACCACAGCGTCGTGCGCTGGCCGAAGACCACACCGATGCGGCGCGCGAGCTGTACGCGCTGCCTCGACGGGTCGACGCCGGCGACGCGGACGCTGCCCGCGCTGGGCACGAGGATGCCGGTGAGCATCTTGATCGTCGTCGACTTCCCCGCGCCGTTCGGCCCGATGTAGCCGACGACCTCGCCACGTTCGACGGTGAACGAGATGCCGGCGACCGCCTCGACGACCGACCGCACCCGTCTGATCCGGCCGGCCTTCCGGCGTACGACGAAGGACCGCTCGACGGCGTCCAGTTCGATGAGGGACATCTGCGTCAACTCCCTGTGCTGCGGTAGCTGCGGACGCCGGCCTTCCACGCCAGTGCCGCCACCGCGCTGAGCGCGAGCGCCGCCACCGGCGAGGCGAACCTGAGCACGTCCGGCGTCCCCGCCGGTGCCGGACGTCCGAGAATGTAGAGCGCCGGCAACCAGTTCACGAACGCGAGCGGGATCGTGAACATCGCCGCGCGGACGATCTCCTTGGCATAGATGGTGGGCGGGTACTCGGTCATCGCGTTACCGCCGTAGGTGAACGCGTTCGACACCTCGGCGGCGTCGGTCGCGACGAACTGGAACGCGCCTCCCAGCGTGAAGATCCCGCCGAAGATGACGGCGCCGCACACGATCATCACCGGCACCATCGCGACCCGCCCCGCCGTCCAGTGGACGCCCACGGCGACGAGGCCCCAGACGAGGACGGCCGTCGCCTGGGCGAGCCGCCCGATCCGGCGCGGCGCGAACCGGTCGGCGATCGCCTGTACGTACGGCGCGACCGGGCGCACCAGCATCGTGTCGAGTGAGCCGTCGCGGATGCGCTGCCCGATCTGTTCGATGCCACCGACGAAGAGGTCCGCAAGCGCGATCGCGACGCAGGACGCCCCGTAGAGCAACGCGATCTCGGGGAGCGAGAAGCCACCGAGCTGTCGGGTGAGGCCGAACATGAACCAGATCGCGACGAAGTCGAGCGCCGTGGTGACGAACTGGACAAGGGTCATCATCGCGAACGTCGCACGGTACGCCATCGCCGACCTGATCCACATGCCGGCGATCAAGCTGTACGCGCGTACGGCGTCAGCCACCCTGGACCACCACCTTCCGCGTCGCGAGGAGCAGCGTCAGCCTGCCGACGGCGAGCAGGACGACGGCCCAGAGGGCCTGGAATCCCAGGGCGCCGAGCAACGCGACGCCGTGGTACCTCCCCAGGAACACGTCGGCAGGCACCTGCAGCAGCGCCGACCACGGGAGCACCCGCGCGACCTCGCCCAATCCGGCGGGGAAGACCGTGAGAGGCAGCAGCATCCCTGACATGAAGATGCCGAGGGCTCCGGCGAGTACGTCGACGCCCTGCGAGTCCAGCAGCCAGAAACCGCTGAGCACCACAAGGAACCGGAGCCCGTAGCTGACGATCACGGCGAGCGCGATCGCGACCGGGTAGGCGAACCACACGGCCGGGTCGTGCGGCCAGCGGAACCCGAAGACGAGTGCGCCGAATGCCGTGGGCACCGCGCCACGAGCCAGCAGGCTGAACGCTGCACGACCGGCGTCACTGGCCAGGTACCACGCCTGCATGTCGACCGGACGGTAGAGGTCGACGGCGATGTCACCCTTGCGCACCCGTTCGGCCAGTTCGCGGACGAACGGCCCGCCGAAGACCTCGGTCGTGGCGAGCATCGCCTGCCCGAGCCACACGTACGTCACCGCAGCACGCATGTCGTACCCGCCCACACCGGGATGCGCGTGCCAGAGCGCGATGTAGGTGTAGGCGAGGACGACGCCGAACACGGTGTTGGTGAAGACGCCTGCCGCGGTGGCGGCACGGTATGTCGCATAGCGGCGGAAGCTGCGCCAGGCGATGGCGAGGTACACAGTTCCTCCATTCGATGTCCGCGCACGCGCGTTCTTCCCCCTGGTCGGGGAGACCAGGGGGTTCGGGTTCCGCGTACGCGGACACGTATGGCCCCGACCGGTGAGGGACGGGGATGTGCGACCAGCGTAGCGGATCCGGTCGCCTCGTACCTCCGGTTTGCGGTGCACCTGGTCCCGGGGCCGTCGCCGTCGCGGAGTTCGTCGCGCGCCGGGTCGTGGGCCCGGGCGTGTTCTGCTGCGCGCAGGTGCTCGTGCCGCTCGTGCTCGCCGGTGTGTTCTCGCCGACGGACCGGCGGCAGGCGGTATGGAGCTTCTTCGGCAGCCTCACCGCCCGCGTGACGGTGTAGTGGGACGGCGCGGGTCAGGCACGGTGGCTGGCGTCGTGCACCTCGCCGACCAGCTCCTCCAGGATGTCCTCGAGTGCCACCGCGCCGACGGTGCGTCCGCCGGAGGTCACCCGCCCAAGGTGCGCGCGGTCGGCCTGCAGCGCGGTCGACGCGCGCAGCAGCGGCGTCGCGGCGTCGACGGTGACGAGCGGGCGGACCATCGACTCGGGCAGCGGCGCGTCCATGTCGGCGACGTCCAGGATGTCCTTCACGTGCACGAAGCCGACGAGGTCGACCGCGTCGGAATCCTTGCCCCGTACCGGAAAGCGCGAATAGCCGGTCTCGGCCGCGACTCGTTCGATGTCGCGCCTGGTGGCACCCTGCGGGATGGTCACCAGCCGGGCCAACGGGATCGTCACCTCGAGCGTCGTCCGCGCCTCCAACGCGAGGGCGCGGCCGAGCAGCTGCTCCTCGTCCGGGTCGATGTAGCCCTCGGCCACCGACTCGTTGATGACGTGCCGCAGCTCGGCGGGCGTGTACGCCGTGGAGATCTCGCTTCTCGGCTCCACCCGGAACAGGCGCAGCACGAGGTTCGCCATGCCGTTGACGAGCCGTACGACCGGATGGGTGATCCGCACCCACAGCGCCATGGGCGGGCCGAGCACGAGCGCCACCCGCACCGGCCCGGCGAGTGACAGGTTCTTCGGCACCATCTCGCCGAGCACCATGTGGGCGTACGAGACCAGGGCGAGGGCGACGACGAGCGCGATCACGTGCGCGGCGGCCTCCGGCAGCGCGCCGTGGAAGACGCGCTCGAGGCCGTGCGCGATGGTGGGCTCGGCCGCGGCGCCGAGGCCGAGCGAGCAGAGTGCGATGCCTAGCTGCGACGCGGCGAGCATGGTGGGCAGGTTGCGTACCTGCGACAGGGCCATGCGGGCGGTGCGGCTGCCCGACTCCACGATCGGCTCCAGCTGGTCGCGGCGCACGGAGATCAGGGCGAACTGACCCGCGACGAAGAACGCGTTCCCGGCCAACAGGACGACGGCGAGGACGTAGATCATCGCTTCGCGCCCTCCGGCTCCGGTGGCGGGTGGACCTCGAGCCGGTCGATGCGGCGGCCGGCCATCCTCGTGACGCGCAGCGTCCAGCCGTCGATCAGCACGTCGTCGCCGACGACGGGGAGCCGGCCCGCCGCGGCGAGGACGAGGCCGGCGACGGTGTCGTAGCTGCCGGCCGGCGGCCGCATGCCGAGGCGGTCGTGCAGCTCGTCGCGGCGCAGCAGCCCGCTCACCGACCAGCCGCCGCCGGGCAGCCGGCTGACCTCCGGCTGCTCACGGACGTCGTACTCGTCGCGGACCGCGCCGACCAGTTCCTCGAGCAGGTCCTCCAGCGTGACGACGCCGGCGGTGCCGCTGTACTCGTCCACGACGATGGCGAGTTGCAGGCCGCGGCGGCGCAGGGTCAACAGCAGGTCGTCGCAGCGCAGCGAGTCGGGGACGTGCACGGGCGGGCGCATGAGCAGCCGGACGGGCGTCTCGGCGCGCCGTTCCGGCCGGACGCCGAACGCGTGCTTGACGTGCACGGCGCCGACGATCTCGTCGAGGCTCTCACCCTGGACGGGGAACCGGGAGTGCCCGGTGCGCCGAGCGAGGTCGAGCAGGTCGGCGACGGTGTCGTCCGACCTCAGCGCGGACATGTTGACGCGCGGCGTCATGACGTCGCCCGCGGTGAGGTCACCGAAGGCGAGCGACCGGCGCAGCAGCGCGGCGACGTCCGGCGGCAGCGATCCCTCACGCGCCGACGTGTCGATCAGCGACGCGAGCTCGACGGCGGTGCGGGCCGAGCGCAGCTCCTGCTGCGGCTCCGCGCCCGCGAGCCGGACGATCGAGTTGGCGGTGCCGTTGAACAAGGCGATGGCCGGGCGGCAGATCGTCGTGAACGTCCGCTGGATCGGCGCGACGGCGAGCGCGATGCCCATCGGTCGGGCGATGGCGAGATTCTGCGGGACCAGCTCGCCGAGCAGCATCTGCAGGAACGTCGCCACCAGCAACGCGATGACGACGGCGACGCCGTCGGTGAGTCCCCTGGCCAGCGGGACGAGGTCGGTGAGCGGCACGAAGACCGAGCGGAACAGCGGCTCCGCGACGAAGCCGACGAGCAGCGAGGCGATGGTGATCCCGAACTGGGCGCCGGACAGCTGGATCGCGAGCTCCCGGACGGCGGCCAGCGTCGACTGCGCCCTGCGGCCGCCCGTGCCGGCCACCCGGGTGAGCCGGGCGCGGTCGACCGAGGTGAGGGAGAACTCCGCGGAGACGAACAGGGCGTTGGCGGCGAGCAGGAGGACGAAGGCGAGCCAGCCGGCTGGACCAGTCATGGGGACTCGTCAGCGCCCCTGCAGGGCGGGCGGTCTTCGACGCCGCGGCCGTCTCCGGCGGCGCGTCGTCATCGGTCGGCCCCCGCCGGATCGGCGAGCTGTCGGATCATGACAGCCCAGTCTTCCACGCCGAGTCGGCGCAGTGCACGACAGGCGTGGGCAGTCGGTCGGTCAGCTCATTGGCCGCGGGCGCAGCGGCGCCGGTGGTGCTCGTGGGCGAGTGCCGCGGCGTAGCCATGGGTAAGGCCGTGCTCGTCACGAAGCCAGTTGGCCTGCTCGTCCAGCCGGAGGAAGGACGGACCTTCGTCGATGGCGCTGAACCACTCCCCAAGATCTCTGCCCGTAGCGGTGGGGATTCGCTCGAGCAGATTCTGATGCGTTTCGGGCGAGTGATTCAGGGACATGGCCGCCTCCCGACGCTCGGCTCTTTTGGAGAGGGTGCCTGACGAATGCCGTTCAGGCAAGACCTACCCACATGTAGATAACCTTCCGCCGTGGTTCATGGGCAGAATCCCGGCGGGGACGATTGGCCGGACCTGCTCGCCGGGCTCGACGCCGAGCTGCGGCGGGTCGCGCGCCGGCTCGGCGGGCTCAGCGAGCCACGGCTGCGGCAGCCGCGGCCGCCGT
>JAFMQP010000385.1 GCA_017354575.1 Acidothermales bacterium
TGGTCGAGGCGGGCGCGACCCCGCTCGCGGCCGCGCTGCCGGCCGAGGTGGCCGGTCGCACGACCGCGTGGTGGCGGGACGCCGGCGTCGAGCTGCGGCTCGGCGCGGCCGTGGCGTCGGTCGCGGACGGCGGCGTCGAGCTGGCGTGCGGCGGGACGGTCGAGGCCGACGAGGTGCTCACGGCCGTCGGCGTCCGGCCCGCGTCCCTCGGGCTCGACGGTGTGCCGCTGCGGGCGGACGGGGCCGTGCTCGTCGACGAGCACCTGTGCGCGGGCCCGGGGGTCTGCGCCGTGGGCGACGTGGCCGCGGCCTGGTCGCCGCGGTACGGCGTCGAGCTGCGGGTCGAGCACTGGGACAACGCGTTGCGGGCCCCAGCGGTCGCGGCGGCGACGCTGCTCGGCGTGGACGCCACATACGACCCGGTGCCGTACGTGTGGTCCGAGCAGTTCGGCAGGTACCTGCAGTTCGTCGGGCTGTGCCGGGACGGCGACGAGCTGGTTTGGCGCGGCGACCCGGACGTCGACCGCGCGTGGTCGGCGTGCTGGGTGCGCGACGGCCGGCTCGCCGCCGTGCTCGCCGTGGACCGGCCGCGCGACGCCGTGCAGGGACGCCGGCTCGCCGAGCGGGGCGCGCCGGTCGACGCCGTCGCGCTCGCGGATCCGGCGGTGCCGCTCAAGCGCGCCGTGCCGCGGGTTGCAGACTAGGCCCGTGGAGCAACAGGAATGGCTCAGCCTGCGGGAGCTGGCCGAGCGGGTCGGCGTCGACGGCAAACGGATCAGGCAGCTGCTGCGGGAGGGCCGGCTGGTCGCCGTGCGCCGCGGCGCGGAGGACGTCGTGCCCGCGGCGTTCGTCGCCGACGGCGAGCTGTTGAAGGGCCTCGGCGGGCTGGTGACGGTCCTGCACGACGCCGGCTTCGACGAGGAGGAGAGCATCGCCTGGATGCTCGCCGACGAGGACAGCCTCGGCACCTCACCGGTCCGCGCGATGGCCGAGGGCCGCAGCAAGGAGGTCAACCGGGTGGCCCAGGCCCTGGCGTAGCCCTCACCCGTCACCGTGACCATGGAAGTCCCGGGTAGCTATGACAGCCTGTAACTTCCATGATCATGGAGAGCGAGCGAGGGGCAACCTCGATAACCTCGGTGCATGGCTTCCCACGCGACGTCACTGCCCGCGCGACACCCCCGGCTCGGTGAGCTGTTCGCCGACGGCGTAGCGACGTACTCGTTCGAGTTCTTCCCGCCGAAGACCGACAAGGGCGAGCAGAACCTGTTCCGCGCCATCCGCGAGCTGGAGGCGTTGCGGCCGAGCTTCGTGTCCGTCACGTACGGCGCCGGCGGGACCAGCCGCGACCGGACGGTGAGCCTCACCGAGCGGATCGCCGCCGAGACCACGCTCACGCCGCTCGGCCACCTCACGCTCGTGAACCACTCGGTCGCAGAGCTGCGGCAGGTCGTCGGGCAGTACGCCGCGGCCGGCGTGCGCAACGTGCTCGCGCTGCGCGGTGACCCGCCCGGCGACCCGCAGGCGGACTGGCGGAAGCACCCGGACGGCTACGAGTACGCGTCCGAGCTGGTGCGGCTGGTGCTGTCGCTGGGCGAGTTCTCCGTCGGCGTGGCGGCGTTCCCCGAGAAGCACCCGCGCTCGCCGGACGTCGCCACCGACGCGCGGTACCTCGTCGGCAAGTTCGACGCCGGCGCGGACTTCGCCATCACGCAGATGTTCTTCCACGTCGAGGACTACCTGCGGCTGCGCGACCGCGTCGCGAAGCTGGGCTGCGACAAGCCGATCGTGCCCGGCATCATGCCGGTCACCAACGTGTCGCAGATCGAGCGGTTCGCGGTCCTGTCCGGCGCCGACTTCCCGCCGGAGCTCGCCGCCTTGCTGCACGAGGTGGAGGACGACCCGGACTCCGTCCGCCGCATCGGCGTCGACTACGCGTCGGACATGTGCGAGGCGCTGCTGCGCGAGGGCGTGCCGGGCCTGCACTTCATCACGT
>JAFMQP010000257.1 GCA_017354575.1 Acidothermales bacterium
ACCCGGTGCAGGCCGACGAAGGTGACCGGCAGCAGCAGCGCGAGGATCACGAAGAACTGCATGACCTCGTTGTAGATTGCCGCGGACAGGCCACCGAGCGCCGTGTACGCGAGCACGATGAGCGCGGCGACGAAGATGGACAACGGGATCGGCCAGCCGAGCAGCAGGTTGACCACGGTGGCGAGCGCGTACAGGTTGATGCCGGCGATGAGCACCTGCGCGACGGCGAAGCTGATGCCGTTCACCAGGTGCGCGAACCGGCCGAACCTGCGGTACATGAACTCGGGGACGCTGCGTACCTTCGCGCCGTAGTAGAACGGCATCATCACCAGGCCGAGGAAGACCATGGCCGGGACGGCGCCGATCCAGTAGTAGTGCACGGTCGGGATGCCGTACTGCGCGCCGTTGGCCGTCATGCCGAACAGCTCGACGGCACCGAGGTTCGCCGAGATGAACGCCAGGCCCGTCACCCAGGCGGGCATCGCCCGGCCGGAGAGGAAGAAGTCCAGGCTGGAGGACACCGAGCGCCGGGCCATCACCCCGATGCCCAGCACGAAGACGAAATAGACCGCGATCAGGATGTAGTCGACCGGCTGGGCGTTGAGCCGCAGAGACGAGACCGCCAGCGTGTGCATGCGCCACCTTCCCTCGAAGGCACGGGGCGCGTGCAGGTTACCTCGCACGCAAGCGCGGTGACAGCACCGACACCGCGAAGCGCGTGCCGATCAGACGTTGAAGCCGAGCGCTCTCAGCTGCTCGCGTCCGTCGTCGGTGATCTTCTCGGGCCCCCACGGCGGCATCCAGACCCAGTTGATCCGGAAGTCGTCCACGATGCCTGCGAGCGACTGGCCGGCCTGGTCCTCGATCACGTCGGTGAGCGGGCAGGCGGCGCTGGTGAGCGTCATGTCGATGGTGGCGATGTTCGCCTCGTCCACGGTGATGCCGTAGACGAGGCCGAGGTCGACGACGTTGATGCCGAGCTCGGGGTCGACGACGTCGCGCATCGCCTCCTCGACGTCCTCCACCGCGGCGGCGGACGCGGTGGGCGGGCCCGTCGGCGTGTGGTGCTCGCGCACCGGCTGTTCGGTCTGCTCGCTCATGACGTCGCCTCCGAAACGTTGTCCATGGTGCGGGCGACGGCGTCCTTCCATGCCATCCACCCGAGCAGGGCGCACTTGATCCGCGCCGGATACCGGGACACGCCCGCGAACGCCACCGCGTCCTCGAGCACCTCCTCGTCCGGTTCCCCCGCGCCCCTGCTCTGCATCAGCTCGAGGAACGCCTGGTGCACCTCGTTGGCCTCCTCGACGTCCTTGCCCACGACGAGGTCCGTCATGACCGACGCGCTCGCCTGGCTGATCGAGCAGCCGAGCGAGTCGTACGAGACGTCCACGACCTTGTCGCCGTCGAGCCGCACCCGCAGTGTCACCTCGTCGCCGCAGGTGGGGTTCACGTGGTGCACCTCGGCGTCGTACGGCTCCCGCAGCCCCTTGTTGTGCGGGTGCCTGTAGTGGTCCAGGATGATCTCCTGGTACAGCGAGTCCAAGTGCATTAGCCGAAGTACCTCTTCACCTGAGCGAGGCCGGCGACGAGCGCGTCGACGTCGGCTCGCGTGTTGTACAGGTAGAACGACGCGCGCGTGCTCGCCGTCACCCCGAACCGCTTGTGCAGCGGGCGGGCGCAGTGGTGGCCGGCACGGACCGCGACGCCCTCGGCGTCGAGCACCTGGCTGACGTCGTGCGGGTGCACGCCGTCGACCTCGAACGAGACGACCGGACCGCGGTCGGCGGCGTCGGCCGGGCCGAACAGCCGCAACCCCTCGACGCCGGCGAACTGGTCGAGTGCGTACGCCGTGAGGTCCTGGTCGTGCGCGTCGACGGCGTCGCGGTCGAGCTCGGTGAGGTAGTCGACGGCGGCGCCGAGCCCGACGGCCTCGGTGATCGGCATCGTGCCCGCCTCGAACTTGTGCGGCGGCGGCGCGAACGTCGACCGCTCCATCTCGACGGTCTCGATCATCTCACCGCCGCCGAGGAACGGCGGCATGACGTCGAGCAGCTCACGGCGCGCCCACAGCACGCCGATGCCGGTGGGACCGCACATCTTGTGGCCGGTGAATCCGACGAAGTCGGCACCGAGGTCACGGACGTCGACACCGCGGTGCGGCACCGACTGAGCGGCGTCCACGAGGACCAGCGCGCCGACGTGGTGTGCCCGCTCGGCGATCAGCCGTACCGGGTTGATCGTGCCCAGCATGTTCGACTGGTGCGCGACGGCCACGATCTTCGTGCGCTCGTTGACGAGCTCGTCCAGCCGCGACATGTCCAGCGTGCCGTCCTCGGAGACGTCGAACCACTTCAGCGTCGCACCGGTGCGCTCGCAGAGCAGCTGCCACGGCACGATGTTGGAGTGGTGCTCCATCACGGTGATGACGACCTCGTCGCCCGGGCCGACCCGCAGCCGCGGGTCGCCGGTGCCGAGCGTGGACGCGTTGCCGACCGAGTACGCGACCAGGTTGATCGCCTCGGAGATGTTCTTCGTGAAGACGATCTCGGTCTCGTCCGCCGAGCCGACGAACCGTGCCACCTTGAGCCGCGCGGCCTCGTACGCCTCCGTGGCCTCCTCGCCGAGCGCGTGGGACGCGCGGTGGATGTTGGCGTTGTGCCGGGAGAGGAACTCCTCCATCGCGTCGAGCACGGTACGCGGCTTCTGCGACGTGTTCGCGCTGTCGAGGTACACCAGGCGCCGCCCGTCGTGCACCGTGCGCTCGAGGATCGGGAAGTCCTTGCGCACGGTGTCGACGTCGTACCCGACGTTCGTCCCCGTGACGGTCATGACGACGCGCCGCCCACGGTCGCGCTCTCGACGGCCGCCTCGCCGCCGCCGGAGACGTACTTCTCGTAGCCCTCGGCCTCGAGCTGCTCGGCGAGCTCGGGCCCGCCCTCCTCGACGACCCTGCCGCCGACGAACACGTGCACGTAGTCCGGCTTGATGTAGCGCAGGATCCGCGTGTAGTGCGTGATGAGCAGGACGCCCTTGTCGCCACCGGACGCGAACCGGTTGACGCCGTCGGACACGACCTTCAGCGCGTCGATGTCGAGGCCGGAGTCGGTCTCGTCGAGGATCGCGACCTTCGGCTTCATCAGCTCGAGCTGGACGATCTCGTGCCGCTTCTTCTCGCCACCGGAGAAGCCCTCGTTGACGTTGCGCTCGGCGAACGCCGGGTCGAACTTGAGGTCGTCCATCGCGTCGCGCACCTCCTTGACCCAGGTGCGCAGCTTCGGCGCCTCACCGCGCAGCGCCGTGATGGAGGTGCGCAGGAAGTTCGAGATGGTGACGCCGGGAACCTCGACCGGGTACTGCATGGCGAGGAACAGGCCGGCGCGGGCGCGCTCGTCCACCTTCATCGCGAGGACGTCCTCACCGTCGAGCAGGACCTGCCCGGAGGTGACGGTGTACTTCGGGTGGCCGGCGATCGCGTACGCCAGCGTCGTCTTCCCCGAACCGTTCGGGCCCATCATCGCGTGCACCTCGCCGGCGTTCACGGTGAGGTCGACCCCGCGGAGGATCTCCTTGTCCTCGACGCTGACGTGCAGGTCGCGGATCTCGAGGGTTGCCATGTGTGTTGCGGCTCCTGTCTCAGCTGTTCTGGTCCGTCGCGACGAGGACGTCCTCGCCGTCAATCTTCACCGGATAGGTCTGCACGGGCACCGTGGCCGGAAGCCCGATGGGCGCGCCGGTCAGCAGGTCGAAGCGCGAGCCGTGCAGCCAGCACTCGACCGTGGTGCCCTCGACGTCGCCCTCGGAGAGCGGCACCTCCTCGTGCGTGCACACGTCACGACACGCGTAGAACTCGCCCTCGGTGTGGACCACCGCGACGGGCACGCCGTCGACGTCCACGTGCCGCGCCTCACCCTCGGGGACGTCGGCGACCCTGCACACCTTGGCAAAACCGGCCATGGCTACTTCCCCACCGCCTGCAGCTCTTCCTCGACCCGTTCGACCAGCCGGTCGCGGACCTCGGGTACGTGGATCTGCTGGATTATGTCGGCGAAGAAGCCACGGACGACGAGCCGGCGCGCCTCGAGCTCCGGGATGCCGCGCGACTGGAGGTAGAACAGCTGCTCCTCGTCGAACCTCCCGGTGGCGCTGGCGTGGCCGGCGCCGACGATCTCGCCGGTGAGGATCTCCAGGTTCGGCACCGAGTCGGCGCGGGCGCCGTCGGTGAGCACGAGGTTGCGGTTCAGCTCGTAGGTGTCGGTGCCGGTGGCGTCCGGCCGGATCAGCACGTCGCCGATCCAGACCGTGTGCGCATCCTCGCCCTGCAACGCGCCCTTGTACGCCACGCGGCTGCGGCAGTCCGGCATGTCGTGGTCGACGAACAACCGGTGCTCCAGGTGCTGCGGCGCGTCCGCGAAGTACAGCCCGTACAGCTCGGCGTCGCCGCCGCGGTCGCCGTAGCGCACCTGCGGGTAGAGCCGGACCAGGTCGCCGCCGAACGTGACGACGACGGACTTGACCCGCGCGTCGCGGCCCAGCCGGATGTACTGGTGTGCCACGTGCACCGCGTCGTCGTCCCAGTCCTGCAGCGACACCAGCGTCAACTGGGCGCCGTCGGCGACGTTGACCTCGACGTTGCCGGCGTACGTCGCGCTGCCGCTGTGGTCGAGCACGACGGTGACCTCGGCCAGCGGCTGCACGTCGACGACGATGTGGCCGTAACCGGTGCTCTGCTCACCGCGCAGCGAGACGCCGACCGGGCGGTCCGGCCGGGCCTCCTGCGGGACGGTGACGACGGTGGCCTTCTCGAACGACGTCCACGCCTGCGCGGCGATGCGGTCGGTGGGTGTGCCCGCGCGGCCGATGCGCGGGTCGTCGCGGCCGACCGTCTCGACCGTCACGGGCGCCGGCGCGTCGACCTCGACCGAGATTCCGCCGTCGGGCTTCGCCGACCCGTCGTGCAGGCCGCGCAGCCGGGCGAGCGGAGTGAACCGCCACTGCTCGTCGCGTGGAGCCGGCACCGCGAAGTCGGCGACGTCGTACGACGCGGTGGCGTGCAGCTTGGACTGAGCCGCGGCCTCCGCCTCTGCCCCGCCGCCGTGCGAGTGCGGCGCGATACCAGTTTCGGCGGTCAACCGACGGCCCCTTCCATCTGCAGCTCGATCAGGCGGTTCAGCTCGAGCGCGTACTCCATCGGCAGCTCGCGCGCGATCGGCTCGACGAAGCCGCGGACGATCATCGCCATCGCCTCGTCCTCGTTGAGGCCGCGGCTCATCAGGTAGAACAGCTGGTCGTCGCTCACCTTCGAGACCGTCGCCTCGTGGCCCATCTGCACGTCGTCCTCGCGGACGTCGACGTACGGGTACGTGTCGGACCGGCTGATCGTGTCGACGAGCAGTGCGTCGCACTTCACCGTGGACGCCGCGTGGTTCGCGCCGTCGAGCACCTGCACGAGGCCGCGGTAGGACGTGCGGCCGCCGGCGCGTGCCACGGACTTCGAGATGATCGTGGACGACGTGTGCGGAGCCGCGTGCACCATCTTGGCGCCGGCGTCCTGGTGCTGGCCCTCACCGGCGAACGCGACCGAGAGCGTCTCGCCCTTGGCGTGCTCGCCCATCAGCCAGACGGCCGGGTACTTCATCGTCACCTTGGAGCCGATGTTGCCGTCGATCCACTCCATCGTCGCGCCCTCGTGCGCGATCGCCCGCTTGGTGACGAGGTTGTACACGTTGTTCGACCAGTTCTGGATCGTCGTGTACCGGCAGCGGGCGTTCTTCTTGACGATGATCTCGACGACGGCGGAGTGCAGCGAGTCGCTGGAGTAGATGGGCGCCGTGCAGCCCTCGACGTAGTGCACGTAGGCGTCCTCGTCGACGATGATCAGCGTCCGCTCGAACTGGCCCATGTTCTCGGTGTTGATCCGGAAGTAGGCCTGCAGCGGGATCTCGACGTGCACGCCCTTCGGCACGTAGATGAACGAGCCGC
>JAFMQP010000258.1 GCA_017354575.1 Acidothermales bacterium
CGTCTCCGTGTAGACGGGGCCCGCTGTCGTGTCCGGGCTCGAACGGCCCTACGCCGTCGCGAGCGCGCGCCGGTGCAGCGCGCGCAGCCGGTCGGCCGCCTCCTCGTGCACCGGCACGTACGCGGTGACCCGGGTGCCGTTGTGCGGACCCAGCCACAGCTGCGTGTGCCGCACCATCACCAGCCCGACGTCCGGGTGGAAGAACCGCTTCACGGTGCTGCCCGGCGCGGCGACGTCGTGCCGCTCCCAGAGCGCCGCGAACTCCGGTGACGCGTTCTGCAGCCGCTTCACCAGGCACTTCCACGCCGGTTCGCCCATGTGGCTCGCCATCGCCGCCCGGTACTGGGCGACCATCCGCGAGGACGCGTGGTCCCAGTCCACGACCGCGTCACGCCAGCGCGGGTGGGTGAACAGCAGCCAGAGGCAGTTGCGTTCCTCCCGCGGCAGCTCGTCGAGGTTCAGGAACAACTCGTTGTACGTGCGGTTGTACGCGATCACGTCGTACCGGGCGTTCTGCGCGCTCGCGGGGAACGGGTCGAGCTGGTCGAGGATCGGTTGCACGGTCGGGGGCAGGCCGAGGCACTCGTCGTCGGTGTGGCGGCCCGGCGCGCCGGCGAGCGTGAACAGGTGCGTCCGTTCGTGCGGGTCGAGCATCAGCGTGCGCGCGATGGCGTCGAGGACCTGCTGCGAGACGTTGATGTCGCGGGCCTGCTCCAGCCACGTGTACCAGGTGACGCCGACGCCGGCGAGCTGCGCCACCTCCTCGCGCCGCAGTCCTGGCGTACGCCGCCTGCCGCCGTTCGGCAGGCCGACCTCCTGCGGCGTGATGCGCTCGCGGCGGGTGCGCAGGAACGCGCCGAGCTCGCGCCGGCGTACCAGGTCGGGGTCGGGGCGCTGCGGCCCGGGCCGCGCGGGCGGGGCCTCGGGGGCGACCCGTAACCGCCGAACGGTGCCCCGGTCGCGTGCCGCCGTGCCGGTCAGTGTCCGCGCCATGCGTCCAGCGTCCCTCGTCCGGATGCCTGTTGCCAGGTGTTCCCGGTACCTGGATGAACGCACTCTGGGTACCAGGCTCGATCCGGCGCATTCTCGGTGTCGAAGGTAGTCCCGTTCACCATACGAAAGACGTCTCTTGACACCTCGCAGTGCAACGCAGTCCGCCGGCGATCCCGGCGTCACCACGTCCCTTCGCACCACTGATCCGTCGAACGGCCCCGCGGCCGAGCCGCGGCGGCTCGGCGCGGTCGGCCTCGTGACCGTGCTCTTCGGTGCCTTCCTCGGCATCGTCGACTTCTTCGTCGTCAACGTCGCCCTGCCCGTGATGGGCGCCGACCTGCACGCGAGTGCCGCCTCGCTGCAGCTCGTCGTCGCCGGCTACGCCATCGCGTATGCCGTGCTGCTCGTGCTCGGCGGCCGGCTCGGCGACCAGTTCGGCCGGCGCCGCATGTTCGTCATCGGCATGGCCACGTTCACCCTCACCCGGCTGATCTGCGGGCTCGCCCCCACGGTCGGCGTGCTCATCGCGGCCCGCATCGTCCAGGGTGCCGCGGCGGCGTTCATGGTGCCCCAGGTGCTCGGCACCATCCAGGCCACCACGAGCGGCACCCGGCGTGCCCGTGCGATCGGCGCGTTCGGCGCGACGGCGGGTCTCGGCATGGTGGTCGGTCAGGTGCTCGGCGGAGCCCTGCTGACCGCGGACATCGCCGGCACCACGTGGCGGCCGATCTTCCTCGTGCTCGTGCCGTTCGGCGTCGCGGGCATCGTGCTCGCCCGGCGCTTCGTCCCGGCGACGCGGGCCGTACGTCCGGCGCGCGTCGACGTGGCCGGCACGCTGCTGCTCGCGGCCACGCTCGTCGCGCTGCTCGTCCCGCTGACCGAGGGTCGCGCGTTCGGCTGGCCCGTGTGGACGGTCCTGCTGCTCGTCGCCGTGGTGCCGCTGGTCGCCGCGTTCGTCCTCGTCGAGAGGCGCGCCGAGCGTGTGGGTGGTTCGCCACTCGTGCCGCCGTCGCTCCTGCGCGCGCCCAGCATGCGGATCGGCCTCACGATCGCGGTGCCGTTCTTCGTGGGCTTCGGCGGGTTCATGTTCGTGTTCCCGCTTGCCGTGCAGCGGGGCGCGCACCTCGGTCCGCTCAGGGCGGGCCTGGCGCTGGCGCCGTACGCCGCCGTGTTCCTCGTCGCCTCGCTGTTGCTGGACCGGCTGGTCGGGCGGTTCGGCCGGCTGGTGCTTGTCGGTGGCGGCGTCGTCGCCGGCCTGGGGTACGCGGCGACCGGCGTGACGGCGTGGCTCGCCTGGCCGGACGTGACCGTCGCGGTCCTCGCGTTGCCGTCGATCGTGGCCGGCATCGGGCAGGCGTGCGTGATGGTGCCGCTGTTCGGCGTGGTGCTCGCCGACGTCCCGGCCGACCGCGCGGGTACCGGCAGCGGCGTCCTCGCCACGACGCAGCAGACCTCGCTCGCACTCGGCGTCGGTATCCTGGGCACGCTGTTCCTGACCCTGGCCGGGATGCCGTCGCTCGGGACCCGCGGGGCGTTCGCGCTCGTCCTGGTCGTCCAGCTCGCGGTGTTCGGCGCGGTCGCCGCGCTCGCGACCCGGCTGCCCGACCCTCGTCGCTGAACACTGGCACCCGAGTTGACGGAGTGCTAGCGGCGCAATAGTGTGCGTTTTGGCACTCCCCTTCGGAGAGTGCCAACGACACACAGAACGCGACGAGGTCGGTCTGACACCCGCGACGGCAGGCCGCCGAGGTCGCCTCTCATCCAATCTGGACAAGACTCTGGAGACTTCCGGAGGGGGAGGTCAGATCGTGACGACGACCCAGACCAAGGTTGTCATCCGGCCGCTCGAGGACCGCATCGTGGTTCAGCCGCTGGAGGCCGAACAGGTGACGGCCTCCGGCCTGGTCATCCCGGACACGGCCAAGGAGAAGCCCCAGGAGGGCAAGGTCATCGCTGTGGGCCCCGGCCGGTTCGACGACTCGGGCAGCAAGCGCGTACCGCTCGACATCAACGAGGGCGACGTCGTGCTCTACAGCAAGTACGGCGGCACCGAGGTGAAGTACGGCGCGGACGAGTACCTCGTGCTCTCGGCTCGCGACGTGCTCGCTGTCATCGAGAAGTAAGGAACCGAACCACGTGACGCCCCGGGTCTCTGCACAGAGCCCGGGGCGTTCGCGACAGGCCACACGAGGGAGATATCTGTGCCCAAGATCCTGGAGTTCGACGAGGATGCCCGGCACCAGCTCGAGCACGGTGTCGACGCGCTCGCGGACGCGGTCCGGGTGACGCTCGGCCCGCGCGGCCGCAACGTCGTCCTGGACAAGAAGTGGGGCGCACCGACGATCACGAACGACGGCGTGACCATCGCGCGTGAGGTCGAGCTCGACGACCCGTTCCAGAACATGGGTGCGCAGCTCGTCAAGGAGGTCGCCACCAAGACCAACGACGTCGCAGGTGACGGCACCACGACGGCCACCGTGCTCGCGCAGGCGATGGTGCGCGCGGGGATGCGCAACCTCGCCGCGGGCGCGAACCCGATCGCCGTCGGGCGCGGCATCGGCGCCGCGGCGAAGGCCGTCGCCGACCGCCTCGCCGAGGTGGCGCGGGACGTCGACACGCACGAGGACATGGCGCACGTCGCGACCATCTCGGCGCAGGACGCCGGCATCGGCGAGCTCGTCGCGGAGGCGTTCGACAAGGTCGGCAAGGACGGCGTGATCACGGTCGAGGAGTCGACCGGTCTCGGGACGGAGCTCAGCTTCACCGAGGGCATGCAGTTCGACAAGGGTTACCTGTCGCCGCACTTCGTGACCGACCGGGAGCGGCTCGAGGCGGTGCTCGAGGACGCGTACATCCTGCTGCACCAGGGCAAGATCTCCGCGATCAACGAGCTGCTGCCGTTGCTCGAGAAGGTCGCCCAGGCGGGCAAGCCGCTGCTGGTCGTCGCCGAGGACGTCGACGGCGAGGCGCTGTCCACGCTCGTCGTGAACAAGATCCGCGGCACGTTCGACAGCTGCGCGGTCAAGGCCCCGGCGTTCGGAGACCGCCGCAAGGCGATCCTGGACGACATCGCCGTCCTCACCGGCGGCGAGGTCGTCGCGGCCGAGACCGGCGTGACGCTCGAGAACGTCGAGCTGACCCAGCTCGGCCAGGCGCGGCGCGTCGTCGTCACGAAGGACGACACGACGATCGTCGACGGCGTGGGCGACGCGGCGGCGATCGACGAGCGCAAGCTCCAGCTCGGCAAGGAGATCGAGCAGACCGACTCCGACTGGGACCGCGAGAAGCTGCAGGAGCGGCTGGCCAAGCTGTCCGGCGGCGTCTGCGTGGTCAGCGTCGGCGCGGCCACCGAGGTGGAGCTCAAGGAGCGCAAGCACCGGGTCGAGGACGCGGTGTCCGCCACCCGTGCGGCCATCGAGGAGGGCGTCGTCGCAGGCGGCGGCGCGAGCCTCGTGCACGCCGCGAGCGCGATCGACGAGCTCGACCTGCCGTACGACGAGCGCACCGGCGCCGACGTCGTCCGCAGGGCGCTGTCCGCCCCGACCCGGCTGATCGCCGAGAACGCGGGGTACTCCGGTGGTGTCGTGGTCGCGAAGGTCGCGGAGCTGCCGGTCGGTCAGGGCTTCAACGCCATCACCGGCGAGTACGGCGAGCTGCTCGCGCAGGGCGTGCTCGACCCGGTGAAGGTCACCAGGTCGGCCGTCGAGAACGCCGCGTCGATCGCGCGGATGCTGCTCACCACGGAGGCGCTCGTCGCCGACAAGCCGGAGGAGCCGGACGACGACGCCGCCGGCCACGGTCACGGCCACGGGCACTGAATTCGCCGATCGCTGAGGGGCACCCGCACCGCGGTGGGGGTGCCCTTCAGCCGTATCGGGTGCTCGTCACGGGGGGTCCTGCATCAGCGCGGAGATCTCGAAGTGCATCGGGTCGGTGTACTGCCAGTCGCCGCCCCAGGTGAAGCCCCACTTCTTGAAGATGGCCACCACCTGCCGGTTCATCCGGCCGCTCGTGCCGCGCTGGTTACCCGGGACGTTCAGGTCGATCGCGATACCCCAGGTGTGCAGGGATATCGGCCGGTTCGGGTTGCTCTCGATGAAGCGAGGCACGTAGCAGCCGCCGTACTGGCCGCGGTGGATCGCGCCGGCGAGGCCGCGTGAGACGACCTCGTTCAGCGCACCGCGCAACTGGGGGAACATCAGCCGGTGACAGGTCACCCTGCCCAGGATGGGCACCGACTCGGTGCGCACGTTGGCCCGCACCCACGCCGGGTCGGGTGTGATCGTGCCGTTCGCCGAGTACCGGTACGAGAACGTGCCGAACGCCTTCGACGCGGCGCCGCCGGTGACGAACGAGCGCGGTATCGCGGTGGGCGCGGTGAGCAGGTCGACGTCGGCGCGCCTGGCCACCAGGGCGGTGACCCGTTGCCCGACGGCGCCCGGGTCGGACCTGCCGACTGACGCGACCATGCCGGTGTCCCGGCGCAGACCGAGCCGTCCCGCCTGCGCCGCGTCGACGACGACGTCGATGCCGGGCAGCGTCGTGGCGAACGCCCCGACCCGCGCGTCCCGGCCGGCGAACCGGACCGGGGCGCCGAGAGCGAGGTGCAGCCGGCTCGCGGTGCGGTGCGCGACCGCGAGGTCGCCGCGCGCGACGCTCGCCCACAACGGGTCCGACTCGGCCGTGCCGAGCGGGGCGTAGCTGCGGAACGTCGACGGGTCGACCGCCGCGACCGACACCGTGCGTCCGGCGAGCTTCGCCGTGCCGACGGCGAACGTCAGCGTCGTCGCGACGCCGTCCGCGTGCCGGATCCGGTCGCGCAGGCTGGGCGGCAGTGGTGCGGCGTTACGGATGAGCAGGTCCGCGGTCCTGCGCGCGCCGAGCGGCCGGACCGTGCCGCCGGGAGTGGGCGTGACGGACGCGGCGCCGCTCGACGGCGTCCCCGTGGACGGGTCGGCCGCCTGGCGGAACGGGCCCGAGCCGC
>JAFMQP010000044.1 GCA_017354575.1 Acidothermales bacterium
ACAGGCGCGCGACCCGTGCGCCTCGGTGCCGAGGCCGGTGACCAGCGCGCGCAGCCGGCCGGCGCGGGCCGGGCGCGCGAGCAGCGCCTCGACCAGCTCCCAGCCACGCAGCCGGCGGCGTTCGAGCGTCACGTGGCGACGGGTCAGCAGTCCGCGTTCCAGCTCGATCGCCGACGCCGTCTCGCGGGCGGTGAAGTTCCAGTTCAGCACCGCACTCATCGCGACGGACGCGAGCGGCATCGCGACCAGGAGCGCCAGCGCGCCGACGATGCCGACCAGCCACGGGTCGGTGACCACGAAGTTCGCCGCGCCTTCGACCTGCCTCTGGTCGAGCACACCGTTCTGGTTCACCCACCCCCACACGGTGCCGAGCACGGCGAGCGGGGCGAACAGGTAGGCGCCGGTCAGCGGCGCCAGCAGGAACCACACGGGACGCACCCGCGCGATGACGGCGCCCCGCTCGGCGTGCTGCGGCGTATCGGTCTCGACGGTCGCCGTACCCGGTGCCGCGGACGCTCCGGCATTCCTCCCCGCGAGCAGCATCCGACGCAGCCTGGCGCCGTCCGCCGCGCTGACGGCGTCGAGCACGCCCTCGTCCTTGCGGCTGCGCCCGCCGGCCGCGGCGTCGACCCGGACGACGACGATGCCCATCATCCGGTGCAGCGGCGTCGCCGTCAGGTCGACGCCCCTGACCCGGTCGAGCGGGATCGACCTGATGCGCCGGGCGAGCAGGCCGGAGGTGATGTCGAGCCGGTTGGCGTGCAGCGTGTAGCGGAACATGGTCCAGCGGAGGACGGCGTAGCCGACGGAGAGCACGCCGCCGGCGAAGCCGTAGTACGCGGCGCGGTCGATGGTGAAGTGCCCGGAAAGCACGAACGCCGCGGCGAACGGGATCAGGAACCGGCCGAGGTGCCGGATCGGGTCGACCACCAGGCTGCGCGGGCTCAGCCGCTGTCCGGCGGCGACCGGCTCGTCCGTCTCGCCCGTCTGGCCGGTCTGGCCCACCGGCTCGATCGGCCCCGTCCGCTCGGTCACGTGGCGTCGTCCTCGAGCAGGTTCGCCCGGTGGGCGAGGTCGAACGAGAGCCGGACGGCGAGGTCGGCGGGCAGCCCCACGACATGGCTCGAGCCGGCGTGCGACGCGGTCTGCACGACGAGAGTCGCGAGCCCGAACATCCGCTGCAGCACGCCGCGGTGGGTGTCTACCGTCTGGATCCGGCTCACCGGCACGACCCGCCACTCGCGCGTCACCCAACCGGTGCGGGTGAAGACGACGTCGTCGGTGACCTCCCACCGGTGCACCCGGTAGCGCCATGCCGGCTCGACGACGACGAAGACCAGCCCGACGAGGCCGAGCGCGACCGGCAGCACCCACCGCCAGCGCGACAGGACCTCCGGCGCGAAGCCCGGATCCCACAAGGCGACGAGGAGGCCCACGGCGAGCAGCACCGCGAACTGCATGAGCCCCTCGAGGACCCACTGAGCGATCGCCCGCCGGGACACGGGGTTCGCCGGCGCACGCAACGGGCTCACCATGCGTCGAGCCTATGCGGTCGCCTGCGCGGCGGCGTCTCGTCGTCGAGGCGAGCCGTCACGAAGGGTGCAGCGTCACCACTGATCGTCGCACTCGAAGATCGTTTGTCCTCCGAGGTATCTGGGCGGGCGTCGTGAACTCTGTATCGATGACGCGGCCCGATCGCCTCGAGACGGCCGCTCTTCCGGTCGGGGGCTGTGTCCGCACCGAGGGGTCGCACAGACGAGGGTGCGTCACAAGACCGGAACCGGCGGGGGCCGTGCAACGGGGGCGCACGGCCCCCGCGCACACTGTGCAGAAGGCTGCGAAGGTCGACAATGGCGAGCCGCACGCGGAGGGACGACCGATGACCAACCCCGAAACCCGGATCGACCGCATATGTGCCAGACACGACGCCGTCGTCCTCGACGACGACGGCCGCGCACTGGCCCGGAAGAACGAACTACTGTGCGCCGGCCGACACACCAGGGTCGTGGAAGAGCGCCTGAGCAAATGGCTGGACACCAGTGAGCCGGTCCGGGGGGCCGGCGTCACCAAGGTCCGCCTCAAGCCCCGCGCCAAGGTAGACATCCGCGAGGCCGCCTCCGACCTAGAACCCCACGCCAGGGTCGCCGTAAACGCCCTCTACTCGGGCGAGCCACACTATGAAGGCGGTCCTAGCGCCCCGCCAGTCCGTCCATCCCGAAATCCTCGCCCGCCTCGGTCTGCCGGCACCGTCGTCCGCGAGCCGAGTGCCGCAGTCCTCGACACCGGGATCTCGGCACACCCATGGTTCGTCAAGCGGTCCTGGTTCGACGCATGCGGTCCATCGAACGCCGAGATCGCGGACACGAACCTCGACTTCGAGCTCGACAATCAGGCCGGCCATGGCACCTTTATCACTGGTTTGCTGCTGCAGCGAGTCCCCGGCGCTAGTGTCGCGCCGGTGCGGGTGCTGTCCAGCGACGGCATCACCGACGAGGCGGGTCTCATCGCCGCTCTCACGGCGCTTCAAGCGAACGGTGCGAGTCACCTCGACGTCGTGAACCTCTCCCTCGGCGGCTACACCCACGATGATCGTCCTTCTCCGCTGCTCTCCGAAGCCATCCACGGCCTGGGGTCAGAGGTCGCCGTCGTCGCTGCCGCTGGCAACGGCGCGTCGACTCGCCCGTTCTGGCCGGCGGCACTCAAGTCGGTCATCGGCGTCGGGGCACTCGACGCCTCGGGAGACCGGCCCGCCGACTTCACCAACCACGGCTGGTGGGTCGACGCTTGTGCGCCCGGTCAGGACGTGACGAGCAGCTATCTCTGGTTCAACGGCCCCGAAGGTAATGGCGGCTCGCACGACCCGGACTTGTTCCTCGGGTACGCGCAATGGAGCGGCACGTCCTTCGCCACCGCCCAGGTGTCCGGCGCGATCGCAGCGATCTGTGCCAAGTCCGGTACAGACGCGGCGACGGCCGCGCAGCAGCTCCTCGACCCGAGCAAGCATCCGTATGTTCGCGACCTCGGCATCGCCGTGTTCAAGGCGCGTCGTGCCAGGTAGTCTCACCGGTGTCGTCTTAGTCACCGGTGGGAGGCGCGCGTGGGGGATTTCTGCGCACGCGCCGAGGACCGCGATCACGCGGCGCTGGTCAAGTTCGCGGCCCAGGGCGACGAGGATGCGTGGCAGCTACTGGTCGACAGGTTCGCACCGCTGGTCTGGGCCGTGGCCCGTTCCCACGGCCTCGACCACGCCAACGCGGCCGACGTGCACCAGACAACCTGGCTGCGGTTGGTGGAGAACCTCGACCGTCTCCGTGAACCAGCTGCCGTCGCCGGATGGCTCGTTCGAACAGCGCGTCACGAGTCGCTCCGCGTCAGGCGGTACACCAGTCGCGAGCGCCCGACCGACGAGCATGACGACAACGAGCGCGTCGCCGAGGACGAGACACCCGAAGGTGCCCTACTCCTGGACGAGGAGCGACGAGCGGTGTACGAGGCATATCGCCGACTCAACGAGCAGTGCCAGCGGATCCTCCGGGTGACCGCGATGGCCCCGCCGACGAGCTACGAAGAGGTCGCGGCGGAACTCGGCATACCTCGCGGAAGCGTCGGGCCGACTCGTGGTCGGTGCCTTCGCCATCTTCGCCGTCTGCTAGAGGGGGAAGGCAATGACGATTGACCAGGCGTTGCTCGCCCAACTCCGCTCCGCGTTCGAGTCGGCCGACCCCGTCCCTCCGGAGGCGGTCGCTATTGCCCGGTCGAGCCTGTCCTGGCGTGATCCCGACACCGCTCTCGCCGACCTGATCGCCGACTCGCTGATGGACGCCGCGCAGGTGCGGACGAGGCGTGCGGGTGGTCCACGGCTTCTTACATTCGAGGCAGCCGGCCTGGTCATCGAAGTCGAGGTGGCCGAGGACGGCGAGAGCCGGCGGCTGCTTGGGCAACTTGTACCCCCTTCTCGGGCGGAGGTTGTCGTCACATGGCCGAACGGACAGATAAGCGTCAACGCGGACGAAATAGGCCGATTCAGCGCTTCCGACATCCCGGCGGGCCAGGTCAGCCTGACGTGCACCTTGGAGGACGCGACCGTGCCGGTGACCACGAGTTGGGTGAACATCTGACTCTCGATGTGCACTTATGCGTTGGCACCCGCGCTTAGGGCTGGTCGGGCAGGGGTGATCGGTGAGGGTTCTGCGCTATGCGGAAGGCCCACAATCGTGTTCAAGGATGTTCGGGCCACGACCACAGCTCTCATAACGGCGATCCTGCATTTCAGCTAGGCCTGGCCGCCCCGTGCACGCGGCATTGCCGATGGGCGCCTAAGCGCGCTGTTGAAGTCGCAAATGCGGTGGCTCGGACACTCATGCGCCACCCTCTATGGCCCGAATCGCACGTTCATCGGGCTGATCATCGGACTGAGCGCCGCTCGGTTGCTGATCAACTTCGGCAGCACCGGGGATCGCCAAGGAGGACGGGGACGTACCGATCGTTGGCGTAACACGTCGGGCGGGTTTGATGGGCTAGCGCGGGTGCGTATCGGGGGCCGGGACTAGTCTTGCTCAGGATGACGTCTCGCCGTTCCGATCTCATTGCTGATGCTGAACGAGCACGCCATCTGGTCGTCACGGATCCGATCAAAGCGGAACGCGAGGCCCGGGCAGTACTTCACTCGCCTGACCTGACCACAGAGGCCCAGGTCGTAGCCCTTCGGGCATTGGCGCTGGCACGGAGCCGGCAGAACGACGCTCCCGCAGCCGACGCGACCCTGCGCCGGGCCATTCACCTCGCGGAATCGTCCGGCCTGTCGTACCGGGCTGGCGAGGCCCGTCTGAGCCTGATTGTGATTCTTGCCGACCTTGGAAGACTTCAAGCTGCGATGCAGGAAGCGAGGACCGCAGCGGACATTCTCAAAGGGCGAGATCTCGGCAATCTCCGGGCGCAGACAGGTCTAGTGCTTACACGGGCCGGACGATACGAGGAGGCACTCGATGAGTTCAAGCGAGCACTTGGGCAGGCTGAAAATGCCGCCGACCCTCATTGGACGTGTCTAATCCTCAATAATCGTGCAACCGCGTTTGCCTTCCTTGGGCGGCTCCGGGAGGCGAAGCAAGATCTGCACCGCTGCATCGACATCGCCGATGAAAACCGCTTCGCGGTGATGAGCGCCAAGGCTCGTGGGAACCTCGGGTTCGTCATCCTGCGCGAGGGTGACATCCCTGGGACGCTCGGACTGTACGACGACGTCGCGTCCCGACTCCAACCCGGCACACATGCGCTTGCGACAGTCCAACTGGACCGTGCCGAAGCTTTCATGTCTGGACGGCTGCTCCATGAATCGCTGCATGCGCTCGAACAAGCCACGGACATTTTCGACCGAGGTGGCTTCGCCGTAGACGTGGCCGAGGCGCAGGTCCTTCTCGCGCGCGTGCAGTTGCTTGACGGCGACGCCCACACGGCAGCGAACACCGCTACCGAGGCGGCGGCGGAGTTTCGGCGGCAGCGCAGGCCTGGGTGGACGGCGTTGGCCGATCACCTTGCGTTGCAGGCGCGGGTGGAGGCCGGGGAGCGGGATCGCGCGCTGCTCACGAGGCTCAAGCGGTCCGCGACGCAGCTCACGCGGCGGGGGTGGGCGAACGCGGCCGTGCACTCGCATCTGCTCGCGGGGCAGGTCGCGCACGATCTCGACGACGACCGGACGGCACGGCGCGAGCTCGACATCGCCGCCGAGGCGCGCCACAGGGGGCCGATCGAGGTGCGCGCCGCCGCCTGGTACGCCACCGCGCTGCGTCGGCTGATCGACGGGGACCAGCGGGGGACGCTCACCGCGGCCGGCGCGGGGCTGCGGGCAGTCGACGAGTTCGCCGCCTCGCTCGGGGCCACCGACCTGCGGGTCCACGCCTCCGGCTGGGGCAAGGAGCTCGCCACACTCGGGGCCACGATCACCCACGACGCCGGGGACGCCTGGCGCTATCTCACCTGGGTCGAGCGGTGGCGCGCCAACGCGCTGCGCACCAGGCCGGTTCGCCCGCCAACCGACAAGAAGCTCGCCGACGACCTCGCGCAGCTGCGCCGGGTCACCTCCGAACTCGCCGCCACCGCTGCCCGCGGCGACGATACGCGCAAGCTCGCCGCAGAGCAGCTCGCGCTCGAGCGCGCCATCCGCGACCGGAGCCGGATCGTCACCGGGCCAGCGAGCGCGAACGCCTACCAGTCGCTCGACCGCGACCGGCTCGCCGCCGCGCTCAGCGACCGCGCACTCGTCGAGCTCACCGGCCACGACGGCAGCCTCGTCGCGATCACGTACGCCGGCGGACGGTGGGCGATGCACGAGCTCGGCCCGGTCGACGCCGTCACCGCCGAGATGGACTCGCTACGTTTCTCGTTGCACCGGCTTGCCCGGCGGCACGGGTCGGCCGCCAGCCTCGCCGCCGCGGAGGCCGGCGTCGCGCACTCCGGCAACCGGCTGGACGCGCTCATCTTCGCGCCGCTGCGGGACGCGATCGGCGACCGCGACCTCGTCATCGCGCCGACCGACACCGCGCACGCGCTCCCCTGGTCCGCGCTCCCCTCGCTGCACGGCCGCACCGTCACGGTCGCGCCGTCCGCGACCATGTGGCTGCGCAGCGTCCGGGCACTGCGTTCTCGCGCCCGGACGACGGGCGCGGTCGCCATCGCCGGGCCCGACCTCGGGCATGCACAGGCCGAGGTACGCGCCGTCGCCCGCCACCATCCGGCGATGCGGCAGATGACCGGACGCCGCGCCACCGTCGACGCCGCCATGCACGCACTCGACGGCGCCGCCGTCGCGCACATCGCCGCGCACGGGACGTTCCGCTCGGACAACCCCCAGTTCTCCGCCCTCGACCTGCACGACGGGGCACTCACCGTCTACGACCTCGAACGGATGCGCCGGGCGCCGCGCCAGCTCGTCCTCTCCGCCTGTGACACGGCGCTGTCAGCCGTGCACGCGGGCGACGAACTGCAGGGCGTCGCGGCCGCTTTCTTCACCCTCGGGACGGCGACGCTCATCGCCAGCGTCACGCCGGTGGCGGACGACCAGACGCGCACGCTGATGAACGGCCTGCACCGCCGCCTCGCCGCCGGGATGCCACCGGGACGCGCGCTCGCCGAGACCGAGGCGAGCACGGGCACGCTGGGCTTCGTCTGCTTCGGCGCCGGCGACTGAGCACGCCACGAGCTTTGCCGGTGCTTGACCGGACGCGCGCCAGCCGCAACGATGCTGTCGCTTCGCCGACCTCGGGGCTGCGCGTCGGCACCGACATCGAGGAGGACCTGAGATGACCACCCCGGGTGACAACCCGCCGCCGTACGAACCGCCCGGTGGGCCGGGGCCTGGAGGCTACCCGCCGCAGCGGTCCGAAGGGTTCGCGACCCCTCAGCAGGCGAGCAACACACCGAAGGTGCTCGGCATCCTCGGCATCATCTGCTGGGTCTTCTGCTGGCTTGGCGCTATCGCGGCGATCATCCTCGGGTTCATCGGGCAGTCCAAGGCACGCCAGCTGGGCCAGCCCGACACGCTGCCGCGTATCGCCTGGATCGGCGGCATCTGCTTCCTGGTGCTCTGGACCATCCTCGGCGTCATCTACCGCATGCGGTGAGCCCGAGCCGATCGGCGGCGGCATGGTCAGCCCGGGTCGCCGCCGGTCGCCACGGGCCGGGACGGGTCACCGACCCAGTCCGACCACGACCCCACGTAGAGCGCCGCAGGTATGCCGGCGAGGTGCAGCGCCAGCACCTGCTGGGCGGCCGTCACACCGGAACCGCAGTACGCGCCCACCGGTCGCTCGCCGTCGACGCCCGCCGACGCGAACGCCGCGCGCAGCTCTCCCGGATCGCGGAAGCGGCCGTCCTCCCCTCGATTGAGCGCCGCCGGCACGTTGACCGCGCCAGGTAGGTGCCCGCCGACCGGGTCGACGGGTTCGTGCTCCCCGCGGTAACGCTCCGGCGCGCGCACGTCGAGCAGCAGCCCGTCGCGGGCCAGCGCCGCTGCCCCACCGGCGTCCAGGACGTCGAGATGGCCGGGCTCCGCCGCGAAGTCGCCGACGACCAGGTGCGGAAGGTCGGTCGTGACGGGCAGCCCGGCGCGCTGCCACGCCTGGAACCCGCCGTCGAGCAGCCGGACGTCCGGGTGTCCGAAGTACCAGAGGCACCACCACGCGCGGGCCGCGGGCAGCGCGTCGCCGTCGTCGTAGACGACGACCGGACGGTCGCGGAACACGCCGCTGCGGCGCATGGCGGCGGTGAAGTCCGCCTGGCCCGGCAACGGGTGACGGCCGCCTTCCCCCGGCGGGCCGGACAGCGCCGTCTCGAGGTCGACGAACACCGCACCGGGCAGGTGACCGGCGCGGTACGCGTCCACGCCGGGCGGCCCGCCCAGCCACCAGCGCACGTCGAGCAGTGTGGGCGGACGCTCGCCGCGCAGCTCGTCGGCGAGCTCGGCCGGCTGGACGAGCGGGCTCGTGGTCACGGGACGCGGACCTCCTTCAACGGGATCTCCAGCTCGGCGCGGGTCAGCGAGCCGTGGTAACCGACCAGCGCGGCCGTCTGCGGCTCGCCGCGCGGCGCTACGATCGCGGTGGTGCCGTACGCCGCGGCAAGCACGTCGCCGACGCGGGGCAGCAGTGCGCGGTCGACGGCGGGGCCGAACCAGCCGCCCGCGATCGCCTCGTCCCGCGACACGACCCAGGCGCGCCCGGCCAGCTCCTCGCGCCACGCCGCCAGCACGTCGCCCGCCGCGCCGCCGCGGGCGTACACGTGCCGGAACCGCGGCTCACCGCCGAGCAGCACGACGTCGTCGGCCAGCGCCGGTACGACCTCGGCGTCGATCTTGCCCTCCTCGGGCACGTCGACCATGCCGTGGTCGGCGGTGACCCACAACGACGTCTCTGGAGGCAGCCGCTCGACCAGCCGCCGCACCAGACCGTCGACGTCGCGCACCGCCGCGCGCCACTGGTCCGAGCCGACACCGTGCACGTGGCCGTTCACGTCCACCGCAGACCAGTACGCGTACGCGACGCCGCGACGCACCCGTGCGAGCGCGGCACCGGCGGCGTCGGCGAGCTCGCGCGCGGTCTCGGCGGCGACATAGGACGCGCCCCGGCTGGCCGCGACCGTGAGGCCGCTGGTGCGGAACGCCTCGGGCCCCACCGAGAACGCCGGCAGCCCGGCGGCGGTCGCGCGGCCGAACACGGTGGGGTGCGGCTGCCACGTGACGGGGTCGATGCGGTCGGACCAGTGCAGGTGGTTCAGCAGCCGCAGCTCGCCCGGCACGCGCACCTTGAAGCCGAGGACGCCGTGCGAGCCGGGCGCGAGCCCCGTGCCGAACGACGTGATGCTCGTCGGCGTCGTGGACGGCGCGCAGGAGGTGATGGGCGTGGCGTCGCGCAGCGACGCGAGGTACGGCGCCTCGTCGGCGTACGCACGCAGCAGCGCGCGCCCCAGCCCGTCGACCAACAGCACGCAGCCGCGGTCGGCCGTGGCGAGGCGCAGCACGTTGCGCTCCCCCGGTACGCCGAGAGCCGCGAGGACGGACGGGAACAGCTCGGCGAGGGTCGCCTCGCCGTATCGCGGGACGACCGGCGCCGGCACGTGCGTGCCCGCGCGCCCCCCGCCCGCACGAACCGACACCGTCACGGCGTCCGGGTGGTCGCCGCCGACAGGGCAGCGGCGAACGTGAGCAACCGCGAGACCGCGTCGTCGCCGTCGGCCGCCGCGCTGACGCGGATGGTGAGGTCGTCGGAGGTCACCGAGCCGGTGTACCCGTGGTCGGCGTCGCAGTTCTCATCACCGCAGCCAGCCGGCTCGAGGTCGACCCGGCCGACCACGCCCCAGCCGACCGTCATCGTCGCCTCGGCGGGCAGCTGGCCCGGCTCGTACTTCGCGGGATCGGCGATCACCGAGCTCAGCAGCACCGACTGGACGCTCCTGGTGGGCACCACCTCGACGCTGGTGGACGCGTGTGGCTGCGGCACGGCGTCGTTCGCCGGGTGGTCGTCGGTGTGCAGGACGAGCAGCCGGGTGTCGGTCAGCACGAGCACGGAGACGTGCCGGCGTACCTCCATCTCCGCGTCGAAGGTCGCCTCGTGATGGACGACCCACCCGCGTGCCGCCTCGGCGGACAGCGCGGACTCGACCTCGTGCACGACGAGCTCGGGGAAGTAGCCGCACCGCTCCACCTCGGTACGCAGGTCGTCCAACGTGCGCGTCGTCATGTCCCCCATCCTGGCACCTGCGCGGCCGGCGCGCTGCGGACGCCGCGAGAATGTGGACGACCCTACCCGGACCCGGGCCGGGGACCACGCGGGAGCGTTCAGGAGCGGACGTACCGCAGGACGGCCAGCACGCGGCGGTGGTCCTGTTCGTCCGGCGGGAGGCCGAGCTTGCCGAAGATGCTGCTGATGTGCTTCTCGACGGCGCCGTGGCTCACCACGAGCACGTCGGCGATGCCGCTGTTCGACCTGCCCTCCGCCATCAACCCGAGCACCTCGCGCTCGCGGGCCGAGAGCATCCCCAGCGGGTCGGTGCGCCGGCTGCGGACGAGCAGCTGCGCCACCACCTCCGGGTCGAGCGCCGTCCCGCCGTCGATCACCCGAGCCAGCGCGGCGAGGAACTCCTCGACGTCGGCGACGCGGTCCTTCAGCAGGTACCCGACGCCGCGGGTGTCGCCGGCGATGAGGTCGACCGCGTACCGCTCCTCGACGTACTGGGAGAGCACGAGCACGGCCACGTCGGGACGGCTCCGCCGGATCACCAACGCGGCGCGCAGGCCCTCGTCGGTGTGTGTCGGCGGCATCCGGACGTCGACGACGACGGCCTCGGGCGGGTCGGTGTCGACCGTACGCAGCAACGCGTCCGCGTCCGGAACGGCCGTCACGTCGTAGTCCGCCTTCTCGAGCAGCTGGACGAGACCCTCACGCAACAGCACGGAGTCCTCGGCGATCACGACCCGCACGGCAGCACCGCCTCGATCCTCGTCGGCCCGCCCGCCGGGCTCACGACGGTGAACGTGCCGTCGAGCGCGGCGACCCTGCGCTCGAGGCCGGCCAGTCCGGTGCCGGTCGCGAGGTCCGCGCCGCCGACGCCGTCGTCCTCGACCACCACCCTGAGCCTGCCGCCGTCCCTGCCGACCTCGATCACCACCCGCTCCGCCTCGGCGTGCCTGGACACGTTGGTCAGCGCCTCCGCCACCACGAAGTACGCCGCCGCCTCGGCGGTCACCTCGGCCCGTTCCCCCGGCCTGACGCGGACCTCGACCGGTACCGGACACCGGGCCGCGAGCGCGGACAACGCCGCGTCCAGGCCACGGTCGGTCAACACGGCCGGATGGATGCCGCGGACGAGCTCGCGCAGGTCGGCGAGCGCTGCCTTGGACTCGTCGTGCGCCTTCACGACGAGCCGCCGCACGCCCTCTGGATCGTGCTCGAGACTCGCTCGCGCCACTCCCAGGTCCATCGCGAGCGCCACCAGCCGCTGCTGTGCACCGTCGTGCAGGTCGCGTTCGATACGGCGGCGTTCGGCGTCCGCGGCGTCCACGACCTCGGCACGTGTGGTACGCAGTGTGCTGACCTCTGCGGCCAGCCGTTCGCTCTCGCTCGGACCGAGCAGCAGGCGCACCAGCGCGATGTCGACGTAGACCGCGCCCTTGGCCAGCCACGGCGCGGTCACGATCAGCGCGCCACCGCCGGCACCCGCGAGCAGCCACTGCGCGAGCCCCGCGAGGTCGGGCCAACCGCGGAGCCACCCGCTCACGAACGCGATGACCAGCACGGCACCGAAGAACCAGCTGCCGAGGACAAGCAGCCCGCCGACGACGCTGACCGGTAAGCGCAGCGCGCTGTACGCGATCTCGCGCCACCGGTCCCGGGAGCGCAGCAGCGTGAACGGCGAGCGCAACACGCCCTCGTCCCGCGGGCTCGGCTCGACGTCGACACCGGTGAACGCACGCAACCGGGCGCGCTCGACATGCGCGAAGGCCCGTGCCACGCCCAGGGTCAGCCACAGCATCGGCATGCCGACGAACAGCACGGGCGTGGTGACGAGCGCGACCAACGCCAGCGGCACGACGACGGCGAAGTACACCGCGCCCAACAGCAGTCCGAGCAGCACGTGCACGGTCCGGAACCACGTCTGCGCCCGGATCGGCGCGCGCAACAACGTCGGAAAGTGTCGCCGCCACCACTCGCGATCGGCAGCGTCGACCCACGGTGCCGCCATCGCACGCCCTTCATCCGCCCGACCGGTTGCCTTCACCTTAAGCAGGCACGGTGGAGGTGGACATCCGGAACGCCACCGATACCGAGTAGGGAAAACCCCACCCCTGATTCGGGCGCTCACGCCATGGCCGCCGGCGGCGTCCGACACGAAGCTGAAGCCGACGCTCGCGATCATCCACACCGAGAGGACCGCTTCGTGACCGCCCACTCAGCGTTGGCCATCGTCCTGGCCCTGATCGGCGCCGCGTGCTACGCGGTGGGGGCAGCGCTCCAGCACCAGCAGGCCGCCGCGACGACGCCGGCCGGCCGGCTGCGGCCGAGGCTGCTGCTCGAGCTCGCGCGCCGCCCACGGTGGCTCGCCGGCATCGTCGCGAACGGCGCCGGCGCCGCGCTGCACGTCACCGCGCTGTCGCTCGCGCCGCTCGCTCTGGTCCAGCCCGTCGGCGTCATGACGATCGCGTTCGCCGTGCCCGCCGGCGCGTTGCTCCGCGGGCGGCGGCAGCGCGGCGGCGAGCTCGTCGGTGCCGGCGTCGTCACCGCCGGCCTCGCGTTGCTGATGACGACGATCAGGGCGCCGCACGCCGCGCCGGCGCTCTCGTTCCTCGACGCCGAGCCGGTAGCCGGCATGTTGGCCGCTCTGCTCGGCGTCGCCACGCTCGTCGTCCGGCGGATGACCGGGCCCGCGCGCACCATCGTGCTCGCGACCGCCGCCGGCATCTCGTTCGGTGTCACCTCGGCGCTCATGCGGCCGTTGGCCCACGCCGTCGCGGCGGGTGGCATCGCCGCGATCGCGAGCTGGCTCACCCTCGCGACGCTGACGGTCGCGGCGGGCGGCCTGCTGATGGAGCAGTCCGCCTACCAGACGGGACGCCTCGGCCTCGCGGTCGCGGTGGTCACCGTCGTCGACCCGATCGCCGCTGTCGTCGGCGGCGCTGTGCTGCTGCACCAGCCCGCACACCTCGCCAGCCGGGCGGTCGCCGTCGTGGCGGGTGCGTTCGTCGTCGCCGGCGTGGCGCTGCTGAGCCGGCGCTTCCCGCACGGGTTCGACCACGCCGCCGTCCGCGGGCTGCCCGCCGGATCTGGCGGTGCACACGGCCTGCGCATCCTGATCGGCGCGGACACGTACCTGCCACACGTCAACGGCGCCGCGTACTTCACCCACAGGCTCGCGCACGGTCTCGCGGCACGCGGACACGAGGTGCACGTGTGCGCGCCTTCGGCGGACGGCGACGCGAGGGTGGAGATGGACGGCGCGGTGTACGTCCACCGGGTGCGGTCGATGCGCGCGCCGTTCGTCCGTGACTTCCGTGTCGCCTCGCCGCTCTACGCCGGCGCAGACGTGTCCCACGTCATCGGCGACGTGCGCCCCGACGTCGTCCACGTGCAGAACCACTTCCTCGTCGGCCGGCGGCTCTGCCGGGTCGCCGGGCGGCGCGGTCTGCCGCTGGTCGCGACGAACCATTTCATGCCGGAGAACCTGCTGCCGTACCTGCCGCTGCCGACGAAGGTGGCACGCCTGCTGACCATACTCGCCTGGCACGACGTCGCCCGGGTGTTCCGTCCCGCGACCGCGATCACCACGCCGACGCCGACGGCGGCCCGGCTGGTGGCGGCGTCCGGCATCGGCAAGCGGATCGAGGCGGTCTCCTGCGGCATCGACCTGCGAAGGTTCCGCGAGCGGCCGGCCGCGTCCCGCACGGGCGGACGGAAGCGGATCCTGTTCGTCGGGCGGCTGGACGCGGAGAAGCACATCGAGGACGTCGTCGACGCGCTGCCTGCGATCCGCGAGAAGGTGGACGCCGAGTTCGTCGTCGCGGGCAAGGGCAACCTGAGGGAACCACTCGAGCGGCGCGCGGCGGCCCGCGGCGTCGCAGCGCACGTACGGTTCCTCGGCTTCGTCCCGGACGCCGACCTGCCCGCGCTGTACTCGTCGGCGGACGTGTTCTGCATGCCCGGCACGGCGGAGCTGCAGAGCCTGGTGACGCTGGAGGCGATGGCGACCGGGCGTCCGGTCGTCGCGGCGGACGCGATGGCGCTGCCGCACCTGTGCCAGCACGGGCGCAACGGTTTCCTGCACGAGCCGCGCGACGTGGACGAGCTGGGGCGTCACGTCGCGAGCATCCTCGCCGACGACGACCTGCGCCGGCGGATGGGCGCGGAGAGCCTCGCGATCGCGAGCGGGCACGAGCAGTCCCGGACGCTGCAACGGTTCGAGGAGATCTACGGCGAGGTCACCGGCTACGCCGTGTCACACGCCCATAGCCCACAACAGGTCGCGGCGTAGCCATGCGCTAGGTTCGGTCCCCTGACGGACACACCCCGGAGACGGAGTGCGCATGGGCAGGTTCATCGTCGTCGGTGACCTGATGACCGACGTCGTCACCAGAGTCATGGGCCCGATCACCCTCGGCACGGACACCCCCTCGAAGGTCGAAAGCTACGGCGGCGGGTCGGGCGCGAACGTGGCCGCCTGGCTGGGCCGGCAGGGCCAGGACGTCGTGTACATCGGCCGCCGCGGCCCGGATGTGGTAGGCCGC
>JAFMQP010000259.1 GCA_017354575.1 Acidothermales bacterium
TCGACGCCTACTGGGCGATGAGCCCGGTCATCTCGCTGACGACCTCCATCCGAGGTGACACCCGGGATCGTTACGAGTACCAGGAGGTGGATCAGCTACCGATGCACGCGTCGGTGACGCGCTTCGCCCGCACCGTGCATCGTCCGGACCGCGCGGTGAGTCTGCTCAGGCACGCGATCCGGGCCGCGACCAGCTCTCCCCCTGGTCCGACGCACCTGGAGGTACCCGCCGACATCATGCAGGCGCCGCTGGACGCCGACGGCGTATACAGGGAACCGGAGTTCGGCGTCGTACCCGGCCTGCGCTCCGCGCCTCCCAGGGAGACGGCGGGACGCATCGTGGACGCGATCCTCGAAGCGGAGCGACCGATCGTGCTTGCGGGCAACGGCGTTCTCCTGTCGGGTGCGGCGGAGGAGCTGACCGAACTGGCCGAGGCGTTGAGCCTCCCCGTCGTGACGTCCAACGGCGGAAAGGGATCGATACGCGAGGACCACGACCTGTCCGTAGGCTTGATCGGACGCTACTCGAGGAAGGTGGCGAACGAGGTCGCCACCGAGGCCGACCTCGTGCTGGTCGTCGGCAGCCGTCTCGGTGGCATGGCCACGGACTCCTACAAGGTGCCTTCACCAGGAGCCCGTATCCTGCACGTCGACGTTGACCCGACCGTGCTCGGCACGACGTACCGCGAAGAGATCAGCGCCGTCGGCGACGCCAAGCTGACCCTGATCGAGCTCATCGAGGAGGTGGACCGCCGCGGGGCGCGTACGGAACGGACGGCGTGGGCGCAGCAGGTGGCTCGACGCGTCGCGGCGTGGATGGAGACGGTCGAGGAGGAGATCGCGAAGAGCGGTAACCCCATCCATCCCGCTGCCGTGATGCGTGCGCTGCGCGCCGCGCTCCGGCCGACCGACATCGTCGCGGCGGACACCGGGTTCATGGGAGCCTGGGCGGGCGCGCTGTTCCCCGTGACCGCGCCGGGACGTAACTACATCCGAGCGGCCGGCTCACTCGGCTGGGCGTTCCCCGCGGCACTCGGCGCGCAGGTCGCCGCTCCCGACCGTCACGTCGTCGCGGTCATCGGCGACGGTGGGATCGGCTATCACCTCAGCGAGTTCGAGACAGCGGTGCGACGGGGAATCCCGGTCGTGGCGATGGTGCTGAACAACCGATCCCTCGCGTTCGAGTATCACTCCCAGCGCGATCTCTGGGACGGCCACATCCTGCCGCACATGAACGACTACGAGGACGTCGACTACGCACAGGTCGCGAGCGACATGGGCGCCCACGGAAAGCGGGTCACCGATCCGGACGACCTCTCACCCTCGATCGCGGCGGCGCTGGAGTCAGGCAGGCCGGCGCTCCTCGACGTCATCGTGGACAAGGAGAAGGCCGCACCGGTCACCAACTTCGAACGCGTCCACGCACGCGTCGTCTGAAGCGGTGGTCGCTTCGTCAACGGTGCGAAGTCGTCGATGACGTGGCCGGTTCGACGGCGGGGCTGCCGAACGGAAGCACACGGTCGGGCTCGCGGCCGAAACCGTCGATCTGGAACCGGTCGTCGAGTACCTGCACGGTCGCGTACGCGTTCGTGTCGAGCTCCACCATGCCGTGGAACGTCACGAAGTGCTTGCCACCGGTGAAGCCGTAGTTGCCCTCGTGCTTGTGCCCGTTGAACCAGGCCACCACGTTGTCGTACGAGGTCACCAACTCGACCAACTCGTCGTCGTTCCAGGCGTTGTACGCGTCCTTCGGGTAGATCGGATGGTGCGCGTTGAGCACGACCTTCTCGCCGCGGGAGCGCGCGCCGTCCAGCACCTGGCGCAGCCACGCGAGCTGCTCCTCCCCCACGGCGCCGTTCCACGTCTGGGCGTTGGGCGCGCCCTCGGCGAGCAGCCGGTCGTACATCTCCTGGGCGAGCTGGTATTTCTCCGAGCCCTCGGGATTGCCGTAGAGGCTGATGTCGTTGGTGTTGACGACGACGAACCGCCAGCCGTCGCGACGGAAGTGGTAGTAGGGCGCCTGCAGGTCCAGCGTGTGCAGCAGGTCTTGCAGCGGCATCTGGAAATCGTGGTTGCCCAGCACGTGATGCTTTGCCACCCGCAGCTCGTTGAAGATCGGCACCACGGTGGCGAAGCTCTCCGCGAACCGGTCGACGAAGTCGCCCAGGTGGAAGGCGAAGTCCAGGTCGGCGCCGTTGAACGCGGCGACCGCCTCACGGAGCTTGGCCACCGACTCGCGGTAGTGCCGGGTACCGGTCGTGTCGGCGTCCGCGTACTGACAGTCGGCGATGACACCGAACCGCAACGACTTGGTCGCCGCTGCGGCAGCCGGTCGGGCGCCGAAGCCGAACGACACCGCGGCCGTGCACAATGCGCCCAGGCCGAGCAGCCGTCGCCTGCTCAGAGCGAGTTCCTGAACCCGGTCACGAGAACTCGAGCTGGTCATCGTCACCCTCCTCTACGCACCGTCCACCACACCCAATTCGGCCGGCGTGTCGGGTCACCGACCCGGCAATGGCACCACGGTGAACAGAGCCTGAACCTCGCTCGCGGTTCAACCCGCGTACGGCGAGAGGCGCAGCACAGACACAAGAGGCAGGGACGAATTCCCCTGCCACTTTCAATGTACAGCGCAGTGGGGGGCTTGCGGCAAGACCCAGGTCGTGCCGCACAATCTCGGTCCGGGGCCGGAACCCGCGGAACCACTCGAGTTCGTCGGGCACCGGCCGAATGGCGTTGGGGGTTGCATGTTCGACGTGATCATCGTCGGCGGCGGACCGACCGGCCTGATGCTCGCCGGCGAGTTGCGGCTGCACGGCGTGCACACGCTCGTGCTGGAGAAGGAGGCGGAACCGACCGCGTACGTCCGCGCGCTCGGCCTGCACGTGCGCAGCATCGAGGTGATGGACCAACGCGGCCTGCTGGAGCGGTTCCTCGCGCACGGCCGGAAGTACCCGCTGCACGGCTTCTTCGCCGGCATCGCCAAACCCGCGCCCGAGCGGCTCGACACCGCGCACGCCTATGTTCTCGGCATCCCGCAGACCGTCACCGAGCGTCTGCTGGCCGAGCACGCCGCCGAGCTCGGCGCGGAGACGAGGCGCGGTCGCGAACTGGTCGGGCTGAGCCAGGACGAGGACGGGGTGACCGCCGAGCTGGCCGACGGTGCGCAGCTGCGCTCGCGCTACCTCGTCGGCTGCGACGGCGGCCGCAGTACGGTGCGCAAGCTGCTCGGCGTCGGCTTCCCCGGCGAGTCCAGCAGGGTCGAGACGCTGCTGGGCGAGATGGAGGTGGCCGTGCCACCAGAGACGCTCACCGCCGTGACGGCCGAAGTCCGCAAGACGCAGAAGCGGTTCGGCGCCATGCCCTTCGGGGAAGGGGTGTACCGCGTCATGGTGCCCGCGGACGGGGTTGCCGATGACCGCTCGGCACCGCCGACCCTCGAGGAGTTCAAACGACAGCTGCGCGCGTTCGGCGGCACCGACTTCGGCGTGCACTCGCCGCGCTGGCTCTCCCGATTCGGCGACGCCACCCGGCAGGCGGAGCGCTACCGGGTCGGCCGGGTGCTGCTGGCAGGAGACGCGGCACACATCCATCCGCCGACCGGCGGGCAGGGGCTCAACCTCGGCGTCCAGGACGCGTTCAACCTCGGCTGGAAAATGGCCGCAGAGGTCGCCGGCTGGGCACCCCACGGCCTGCTGGACAGCTACCACACCGAACGGCACCCGGTGGCCGCCGACGTGCTGACCAACAGCCGCGCGCAGTTCGAGCTCATGTCCACCGAGCCGGGTCCGGAGGCGATACGCCGGCTGCTGTCGGAGCTGATGGACTTCGACGAGGTGACCAGGTACCTCGTCGAGAAGGTCACGGCGATAGGCGTCCGCTACGACCTGGGCGAGGGCCACCACCTGCTCGGCCGGCGGATGCGGGACGTCGAACTGAAGCAGGGGCGTCTCTACGAGCTGATGCACGGCGCCCGCGGACTGCTGCTCGACCAGACCGGCCGGCTCTCCGTGACGGGTTGGGCGGATCGGGTCGACCACGTCGTCGACGTCAGCGAGCAGGTGGACGTGCCCGCCGTGCTGCTGCGGCCGGACGGCCATGTGGTGTGGGTCGGCGACGACCAGCCGGATCTGCTCGACCTGCTGCCCCGGTGGTTCGGCGCCGCCGCCGGCTGACCTGCCGCCGCCGGCTGAACTCGTCAGGTCCCGTAGCTGTCGGCCAGCGCCGCGAACGCGGCCTTGGGTTCCCAGCGCATGTCCGGATACGTGTCGCCGTAACGGTTCTCGAGGACCTTGACGATGCCGGGGCTGGCGAGGTCGAGGTCGTCGCGCGGGTCGGTGCGGGTGGTTCTCGAGCGCGAAGAGGAACACGAACGCGCCGTCGACGCCCTCGGAGTCGAGGAGTCTCCAACCGTGAGCAGGCGATCGTCGAGCAATACACGGAACCCGGCAAGGGCGATACGTCCGGCGCTGGACGCCGCCGGGAACGCCGTGAGGCAGGATGCTCGGTAACGGCCGAGCACCTGGAGGGCGGGTAGTGGACCTGCGGCAGATCGACCTGAACCTGCTCGTCGCGCTCGACGCCCTGCTGCGGGAGAAGCACGTCACGCGCGCGGCGCAGCGGTTGTCGGTGAGCCAGCCGGCGATGAGCGCGTCGCTCGCGAGGTTGCGGCGGCTGCTCGACGACCCGTTGCTGGTGCGGTCGGGGCGGAACCTGGAACTCACCTCGTTCGCCGAGTCGCTGCAGGGCCCGTTGCGCGACATCCTGGCCAGGATCGAGCAGACGCTCAGCGCGCGGCCCGGTTTCGACCCGACGCGGGACGCGCGGACGTTCGTCGTCGCGGCGACCGACTACATCACGCTGGTGCTGCTGCGGCGGCTGATGGGTCGGCTCCCGGCGCTGGCCCCGAACGTCCGGCTGCAGGTGGAGCCGGTGCTACACCAGTACGCGGACCAGCTCCGCACCGGCGAGATCGACCTGCTGGTGTTGCCTCGCGAGGTGGTCGAGAACGTCGACGAGCTCGCCAGTGCGGAGCTGTTCACCGACCGCTTCGTCTGCGCGATGGCCGAGGACCACCCGGACCGTGACAGCGAGCTCACCGTGGCGAAGTTCCAGGAGCTGCCCTACCTCGCGTACCGGGCGAACGGGCGGGAGTCGACCGCCGACCGGGAGCTGGACGAGCTGGGGATCAGGCGGAACGTCGAGATGACCACCGAGAGCTTCCTGGTCGCTCCGATGCTGCTGCCCGGCACGCGGCTGATCGCGATGATCCACGAGCGGCTGGGACATGCTCTCGGCCCGCTCACCGGGATCAGGACGGTCGAGCCGCCGGTGTCGGTCACGCCGATCACGCAGCTGATGTTCTGGCATCCCCGCCGCACCGACGACCCCGCCCACCGGTGGCTGCGCGAACAGCTCGCCGACATCGCGGTGACGCTGGAGGACCGACCGGAATAGCCGGCGTCGATGGCTGCCATCACGAGAATCGATTTTTGTTATTTCGCCGCGCTCCCTACGGTCATGGGTCATGCGAAGAGTGCTCGTGGTCGGCGGCGGGATCGGCGGCCTCGCGGCCGCGACGGCACTGGCACAGCGCGGCGTCGAGGTCGTGCTGGCGGAGCGCAAGCGCGAGTTCACCGTGCACGGCGTCGGGCTCGGCCAACCGGCGAACGCGCTGCGGGTGCTCGACGCGATCGGCGTGCTCGACGACGTGCTGGACGCCGGGTTCGCGTTCGACCGGCTCAGGATCCACGACTACGACCGGGTGCTGATCGCGGAGCACAGGTTCGTGCTCGGCGGTGCGGGGCTGCCGGCGATGAGCGCGCTCTCGCGCAAGGACCTGCACCACATCCTCGTGGCCGCGACGCGAGCGGCGGGCGTGGACGTCAGGCTGGGCACGACGGTCGCCGACCTGGTGCAGGACGGTCCGTCGGTGCACGTCACGTTCGACGACGGGCGCGTCGACGGC
>JAFMQP010000045.1 GCA_017354575.1 Acidothermales bacterium
GCCACGAGCTGCTCGTGGCTGCGCGGGATCGAGTAGACGAGGTTGGCCTGGCCGCCGATCTCCTCGGCGTCGTAGGTCATCCCGTTCGCCGGGTCGGCGGCGACGTCGTACAGCTCGGCCATCGTCCGGGTGATCGGCGCGAACGCCGGATGCTTGACGACGCTGCTGACGCGCTCGCCGTCGACGTAGACCTCGCGCTCGTCGTCGAGCGCGGCGAGGTACTCGAATCCCTTACGCATCGGCTGTCCTCCGCTTCACGTCGTACGAATGGGTCAAGGTGACGGCGCCCTCGCCGGCCGGCACGGTGAGCGCGAGCCGCCATGACGCCGCCGCGCGGAACGTCCCGCCGATCAGCGGGAGCGTCCCGGTGAAGACGACCAGGTCGCCCTCGTCGGCACCGTCGAGCTCGGCGAACAGCCGCGGCAGCAGGTCGCTCGGCGTACGCAACGCCGCGACGTCGCCGTCCTGGTACGCGACGCCGTCGGCCTCGGCACTGGCGGACGCGCCGTCCCAGTGTTCGTCGAACGCGCCCGCGGCGGGGTCGCCGGACAACGGCAACACCGTCGTGCCAAGGGGTTTCGGGCAGCACACCTTCGCGGTGGCGACGTCCTCGCGTTCGAGCTCACGGTCGGTGTGGTCCGAACCGACGCCGAGGTACCAGCGTCCGTTCGTCCGGACGAGTACCGGCTCGACCTCCCCCGAGGTCATCTCCCCGGCGACGTCGACGACGTCGGCCGTCGTCGCGAGAGCGGACGGCATCTCGTAGAACATAGGCACGGTCGGCGGCGGCGGGATCCCGATCGCCGCCAGTTCGTCGATGTGCGCGCGGACGCTCGCCTCGTCACGCCCGGTGTAGCCCGCGACGACGACCCGGTCGGGTCGCAGCGGCACGGGCGTGCCGTCGACGGTGCGGAGTTCGAGGTCCGTCATCAGCCCACCCGCTGTCCGTGTCGAGATGCGGAACTGTGCCGCAGCACACCCAGCGTGTTGTCCAGGTGCGCCCGGACGGCGCGCGTGGCCCGTTCGGCGTTGCGGTTACGCAGTGCGCGCACGATTGCACGGTGCTCGGTGAGCACCCGTCTCGCCCTGTCCTCCGCGGACGCGACGGCGCGCAGGCCCATCCGCACCTGGCGGTCGCGCAGCGACTCGTAGAAGCCCTCGAGCACCAGGTTCCCCGCGGCCTGCACGATCGACCGGTGGAAAGCGCGGTCCAGGTCGATGAACGCCACCGGGTCGTCGAGCGCGTCCTCCTGCTCGGCGACGAGTGTGGTGAGTTCGGCGACGAGCGCGTCCAGCTCCGGAGTGAGCGAACGGTGCGACGTCGCGATGCGGTCGACGCTCCACTCCTCGACTACGCTGCGCGCCACCATGACATCGCTGACGTCGCGGTCGGAGATGGGCGGCACGAACGCACCCTTCTTCGGCACGATCTGCACGAGGCCCTCCGCCTCGAGCCGCAGCAGCGCCTCGCGTACCGGCGTACGCGAGGTACCCGCGGCCGTGGCAACCTCACCTTCGGTCAGGAACGTGCCCTCGGCGCGCGGCAGCCCGGCGATGTGGGTCTTCAGCCAACGGTACGTGCTGTCCTGGGCGTTCACCCTGCGCCCTTGTGCCGGCACTCCCGCGTCACTCCTCATAGCGCACATGCATACATCAGGTGTATGACTGGAGGCAAGCAGGGAACAGCCCGACTGCCGTCGACGTGACCGAGGAGTGCGGCGCGATGGACCTCCACCAGCTGCGATACGTGCTGGCTATCGCGGAGGAAGGGAATTTCACCCGCGCGGCTGCGAAGCTGTACCTCAGCCAGCCGTCCCTTTCCGTGCAGGTGCGCAAGCTGGAGCAGGAGCTCGGCACGCCGCTGTTCGTCCGGCTCGGCCGGCGGGTTGCGCTCACCGCGGCGGGCGACGCGTTCGTCGAGCAGGCCAGCAGGGTGCTCTTCGAGGTCGAGGAGACGCGCCGCCGCGTGGACGAGGTACGGGGCGTGCGCGCGGGCCGCGTCGCCGTCGGCGTGCTGCCGAGCGTCGCCGCGACGGTGCTGCCGTCGGTGCTGGCGCGGTTCCGGCGACGGCACCCGCGGGTCGAGGTGAGCCTCGTCGAGGAGAACGTGTCCCACGACTTCGAGGAGATGGTGCACGGCGGGCAGCTCGACCTCGCGGTGATCCGGATGCCGTGCACCCGCGACGATCTCGAGCGCGAGGTCGTCGTCCGCGAGCCGATGCTCGTCCTGCTCCCGCCTGGGCACCGCCTGGCCGACCGGTCCGAGGTCTCGCTGGGCGAGCTGCGCGACGAGCAGTTCGTCAGCATGAAGCCGACGCACGGGCTGCACGAGCTGCTCGTCCAGGTGTGTGCGCGGGCGGGCTTCACGCCACGTGTCACGGTGGCCACCGGCCAGCTGTCGACGGTCTGGGGCATGGTGCGCGCCGGTGCGGGCGTCGCCGCGCTGCCGCGCATCGCCACGGCGCCGGACGTGCCGCGCGCGGCGATCGCCGACGTGACGGCCGTCCGTGAGCTCGGTGTGGTCTGGCGATCCGGCGAACCGCTGTCGCCGCCCGCGGCCGCGTTCCTGCGCATGCTCGTCTCCGGCACCGAGCCGTTCAACTTCGCCGGCGCGCTGGCCGACCGGCCGGTGCAGGTCGCCAGCTGACGGTCGGGGAAGGCGATCAGCTGTCGGCGAGCAGCTCGACGACGGGCGCGAAGTCCTCGAGGTGCCACTGCGGGATCGTCACGTAGGAGATGCCGAGCAGATCCCTCCGTCTGCGCAACGTGTCGGCGATGCGCCCGGGATCACCGGCGAGCCTGCCGTACGAGTCCGCCGGGAGCTCACGGAACTGCCTCGGCACCCAGGCGGGCGGTTGCCGGTCACCGACGATCAGTTGGTTGGTCGCGAGCTCGAGATCGTCGAACCGGCCGCCGGTGACGGACCGCAGCTCGCGGACCTGGCGTTCGAGGCCGTCCTCGGGCTGGTCGTAGCCGACGGGGAGGGCGAGCGTGTCGGCGTGTTCGGCGGCGAGGGAGACCAGCCTCGGCCCGACGCCGGCGAGCAGGATCCTCGGTGGCTCGCGGTCCTTCACGGCGAACTGCTCCCGCACGGCGGTGATCACCTCGACGATGCGCGCACGGCGTTCGGTGCGGCTGGCGAACGGCACGCCCAGCCGGCGCGCGTCCGCCCTGGTGCCATCGTGACCGGTTCCCAGGCCGAGCTCGAACCGGTGGTCGGACAGGACGTCGAGGGTGTCGGTCTCCTGGGCGACCGTCGCGGGTGCGCGCAACGGCGCGGACAGGACGTGAGTACCCAGGTGCAGCGTGGACGTCGCCGCGGCCGCCGCGGCGAGCAGCTGGAACGGTGCCGGCAGCCACAGCCCGTCCGCCACCACCATGGTCGAGTAGCCGAGCTGCTCGATGCGCTGTGCGGTGGTGAGCAGATCCTTGCCCGTGGGCACGGCGCCGACGGCGACGCCGAAACGGAACCGGTGTGTGGTCATGTGTCTGTCCGCCTTCACTGGACTCGGGTGAGCTTGTCGGGGTTGCCGACGGCGTAGATCGCGGTGACCTGTCCGCCGTCCGGTGCGACGTCGAGGGCGAGGACGGCGAACGGTGCGTCGCCCGCGAACAGCACCGCGTTGGGATCGCCGTTCACCTGGCGGTACTCGATCTGAACGGACCTGCGCGTCGTCGACGTCACGCCGAGGAGGAACCGCGCGACCTTGTCCCGCCCGTGGACCGGTCGCAGTCCGGCCCGCGGGACCTTGCCGCCGCCGTCGCTCCACATGGTCACGTCGGGTGAGAGGATCCGCAGCAGCGACTTCAGGTCGCCGCCGGCGGTCGCGGCCACGAGCCGGTCGATCACCTCCCGCTGGACGCGGGGGTCGACGCGATAGCGGGGCCGCCTGGCGTGGACGTGCTCGCGGGCACGGTGGACGAGCTGGCGTACCGCCACCGGGCTGCGGTCGACGATCACGGCGATGTCGGTGTGGGCATAGCCGAAGACCTCGTGCAGCACGAACACCGCGCGCTCGAGCGGGCTCAACGTCTCCAGCACCACGAGCACCGCCATCGACAACACCTCGGACCGGACGGCGGCGTCCGCGGCGTCCTCGGCGGTCGCGTCCGCGCTGTCGGCGAGCCGCTCGACCAGCGGCTCGGGCAGCCACGGCCCGACGTACGTCTCACGCCGGCGGCTGATCGCCGCACGGCGGGCGAGCGCCTGGTTGACCGCGATGCGCACGAGGTAGCCGCGCGGGTTGCCGACCGGCTCGTCGTCCGGCGCCTCGGCGCGCGCCGTCCACGAGAGCCAGGTCTCCTGCAGCACGTCCTCGGTGTCGGCGACGCTGCCGAGCATGTTGTAGACCATCGAGAACAGCAGCTCGCGGTGCTCGGCGAACACCTGGGTCGGGTCCATCACGTCGCTCCTGTCTCGGTCACATCCCAAGAGTGACGCGAGCGCCGGAGTGTGACATGCCCGCCCGGGTCCACCGGGGCTTCCCGCGACGAACCAGGGCTTCCCACGGTCTGCAGGTCGTGCGAAGCCCTCGTTGATCATGAGAACATGATCAGCCGGCGGACGGGCGACCGGAGTGGCCGATCAGCCAGCCGACGACTCCGGCCACCACGGCGAACACCGCTGGGACGGCCGCGCGGCGCAGCAGCGGCAGCGCGAAGGTGCGGACGACGTCGAGTTCGCCGGCCTCGTGCCGTGAACCGGCGGCCGCAGGCCCCGGACGGACGACCGCCTCCAGCCGGCGCGCGAACTCGGCGAGCATCGTCGCGCTCACCTCGGCCACCAGGCTGCGCCCGAACTGCGCGGCCCGGCCGCTGATCGCGAGCTCCGTGGACAGGTCGACGCGCGTGCCGGCACCGTCCGGACGCAGCGTGGCGACCACGGTGCCGGACGCCGCACCGCTCCCGCGTTCCTCACTGCCACGTGCCTCGATGACCGCGCGATGGTCTACGTCGTCGCGCTCCACGAACCGCGCGACACCGCGGTACCGCGCGTTGATCGGGCCGATCTTCGTGGCGAGACCACCGCGGTACTCGCCGTCGACGACGTCGTCGAGATGCGCGCCCGGCAGGCAGGGCGCGATGCGCGGCAGGTCGGTGAGCAACTCCCACGCCTCGTCCACGGGCAGCGCGACCCAGAAGTCGTTCGCCAGCTTCACGCGGCGCCTCCGTCGACGTACGGCGGCGTCGTCAGGATGCGGCTCGTCATCTCGGCGACGATCGGGCCGTCCGCCTCGGACGCGGCCTTCACCTGTTTCCACGTCGGGTCGTTCTGGAAGCCCGCCCACGCCTCGCGTCGTGCGGCGTCGTCGGGGAACCGCAGCAGGTAGACGATCCGGCCCGGGTCCTCGGCGTCCGTCCAGAACCCGGTCAGCTCGAGCCCGTGCCGGGCGAACAGTTCGAACGTGTGGTCGGCGAACCTGGCATGCAGCCGTTCGGCCATTCCGTCGGTCGCGACGTACTCACGCAATTCGTAGATCATGCCCGTCCTCGGATCGTTCGGCCGTTTCGTACGCCTCGCGCAGGGCGCGAGCGAGCAGCACACCGGCGACGTGCCGGCGGTAGTCGGCTGTCGCGTGCAGGTCACCGACGGGTTCGACGGTCTCACGGACGGCGTTCGCGGCGTCACGGACGACGTCGTCGTCCGCCGCGGTTCCGCGCAGCATGTCCTCGACGTCCTTGGGACGCGACGGGGTGTCGGCGACGCCGCTGAGGCAGACGCGTGCGTCCGTGACGCGCCCGTCCGCCACGGTGACCTGCGCGGCGACGCCGACGAGCGCGAAGTCGCCGCGTCGCCTGCCGACTTCGGCGAACGCCGCGCCTGTACCGGAATCCGTTGCGGGGAAACGGATCTCGGTCAGCAGCTCGTCGGGTTCCAGCGCGGTGACCAAGTGGGTGCGGAAGAACTCCGCCGCCGGTATCTCCCGCCTACCCCGGATGCTCGCCGCGACGAACACGGCGTCGAGTGCGGTCGCGACGGACGGCAGCTCTGCGGCTGGGTCGCCGTGCGCGAGGCTGCCGCCGAGTGTGCCGCGGTTGCGGATCGGCGGGTGCGCGATGTTCGGTAATGCGGCAGCGAGCAGCGGGCAGTGCGACGCGACGGCAGGTGACTGCTCGGCACTCGCCTGCCGAACCATCGCGCCCACCGTGACGCCGGTGGCCGTGCGCCGCAGCACGGCGAGCGAGGCGACGCGCCCGACGTCCACGAGGTGTGCCGGCCGCGCGAGCCGGAAGTTCAGCAATGGCAACAGGCTCTGCCCGCCGGCGAGGACCTTGCCGTCGTCACCGTGTTCGGCGAGCAGATCCAGTGCCTCGTCCAGTGTCTCCGGCCGGTGCAGGTCGAAGTCGATCGGCTTCACATCGTTCCTTCGAGCGCGAACAGCGCGCTTGCCGTGCCACCGAGCATCGCCGCGCACGCGTCCGCGTCGACGCCGGTCGCCTCCACGACGGCGCGCGGTGTCAGGTCGCCGATGGGGAACGGGTAGTCGGAGCCGAGCAGGATGCGGTCGCTGCCGACCTTGGTGGCGAGGAACTCGAGCGTCGGACCGTCGAAGACGACGCTGTCGAAGTACAGCCGCGCGAACGACTCCAGCGGGTCGGCCGTGCCCGCGGTGTCGAGCAGGTGGTTGCGGACGAGCCGGCCGAGCACGTACGGCAACGCGGCGCCCCCGTGCGCAACGAGCAGCTTCATGCGAGCGTGGCGGGCGGGAATGCCCGCGTAGAGCAGCCGGGCGAGCGTGACGGTGGTGTCCTCCAACCGGGCGAGGCCGTTCACCAGACCGAAGTCGGCGTACCGCGGTGACGCGCCACCGAATCCCGGATGCAGGAACACGACCGCGCCGGCGTCGTCGGCAGCCTCCCAGAAGGACGTGAACGCCGGGTCGTCCAGTTCGCGGCCCCCCGCGCGCGTGGCGATCATCACGCCCGGGATGCCCGCGTCGTGCTGTTCCCGTACGGCCTTGGCCGCTGCTTCCGGATCCTGCAGCGGCACCGTGCCGAGCGGGACGAGACTGTCGTTCGACCGGGTGACGCCGGCGATCGACTCGGTCAGCGCGCGCGACCAGTCCGCTCCCTCGTCGGGCGGCAACTCGTAGCCGAACACGTCCAGCCACCCACCGACCACCTGCCGGTCCACGCGCTGCTCCCCGAGCCACGCGTCGCGTCGCCCGAGGTCGGTGAGGCCCGGCGCGAGCGGACGCGTCGGCTTACCACCGCAGAACGCGACCACGTGGCTGTCGCCGTGCGGCGTGACCTCGACGTGCGGGAACCGCAACCGGCCCGCGGCGAGGTCGGCGACCAGGTCGGCCGCGACGAGGTGCGCGTGACAGTCGACGACGCTCACGAATTCCCTTCCGTAGTGCGGTTGATCGCCGCCCACACGTCGCTCGGCTTCATCGGTAGCGACATGACGGGCGCGACGCCGGACGCGGCGAGTGCGTCGTTCACCGCGCTCGCGACCGCGGCCGGCGCGCCCATGTAGCCCGCCTCGCCCGCGCCCTTCTGGCCGAACGTGGTGAACGGCGACGGCGTGCAGTGCTCGTCGTCGGCGATGTCCGGTATCTCGTGCGTGCTCGGCAGCAGGTAGTCCATGAACGACTGGGTGAGCGGCTGGCCGGCGTCGTCGTAGGCGAACTGCTCGTAGAGCGCTACGCCGATGCCGTGCGCGGTGCCGCCGTACACCATGCCGCGCACCACCTCCGGGTTGACGACGGTGCCGCAGTCGTGCGCGAGGTAGTACCGGTCGAGGTCGACGACGCCGGTGTCCGGGTCGATCGACGCCAGCACGAGGTGCGTCTCGAACGAGAAGCACGGGTACAGCTGCACGGTGCCGTCCGGCGCGGTGAGCCCGCCGGACCGCGGCGTGTGCGCGACATGGACGACCTCGAGCCCCGGTTCGACGCCGTCGGGCATCAGGTGCTGCTTGCGATGTGCGATGGCGACGATCTCGCCCCAACGGAGCCGCCGTTCGGAGTCGGCGCGGACGACGACGTCGCCGTCGACGTAGTCCACGTCGGCCACGGGCACACCGAGGTTGTGTGCGCCGACGCGTAGCAGCCGGTCCTTCAGATCCGTTGCGGCTGCACGGATCGCCTCGCCCAGGACGATGGTCATCCGGCTGCCCACCGGGCTCTGCGACGGCATGCCGGACAGCGAGTCGGCACGCAGGACCGTGACGGTCGCCGGATCACGGCCCAGCTCCTCGCCGAGCAGCGTCGCAACCATCGTGTCGTGGCTCTGCCCGGCCGACGAGATCGAGACGACGGCGACGACCGCGCCCGAACCGTCGACGCGCAGCCGGCACGCCTCGGGGAACGTCGTCTTGTCGTTCGCCGGGTTCATGATGTTCTCGAAGATGGCGTTGCCGCCACCGGGTTCCAGGCAGGTCGCAACGCCGATGCCGGCTAGCTTCCCGGCTCCGCGCAGCTCGTCGCGGCGGCGTTCCAGTGCCGGCAGGTCGGCGAGTGTGACCGCCTTGTCGAGCACGGCGGGATAGTCGCCCGAGTCGTACTCGGTGCCGCTCGGGATGCGGTACGGGAACTCGTCGGGCGCGACGAAGTTGCGCCGCCGGATCTCGAACCTGTCCATGCCGAGCTCGCGCGCGACCGCGTCCACCGCCGACTCGATCGCGTAGTTCGTCGGCGCCTGGCCGAAGCCGCGCACCGCGACCTGGCCGGTCTTGTTGGTCGTCACCGCGGTCGCGTGGTAGACGGCGCTGGGGACTCGGTACGGGCCGACGATCGCGCCGATCGGCTTTGCCAGCTGCAGCGGCGAGCGCCCGGGGTAGGCGCCCTCGTCGTCGACCACGTCGATCCGGATGCTGGTGAACACGCCGTCCGCGGTGTAGGAGAGCGCGATGTCGAAGATGCGGTCGGGGCCGTGGAAGTCGCCGCCGTGCATGTTCTCGGCGCGGTCCTCGATCAGCTTGACCGGCGCGTGCAGCTGCCGCGCGAGGTAGCCGGCGAGCACGCCGTGCTTGATACCGCGCTTGACACCGTAGCTGCCTCCGACGTCGACGTCGAAGTGTACGCGCACCTGGTTGCCGGGTATCCGGAGCGCACTCGCCAGCTGGTCGGGGAACTGCGGCATCTGGATCGACGCCCACACGTCGAGCAGCTGCCGGTGTTCGTCCCAGTCCGCCACGACGCCGAACGTCTCGATCGGCACGGTGGAGTTGCGGTTCCAGCGGACGCGTACCTGCGTCGTGCCGTCGGCACGGGCCACGTCACCGGCGACGTCGCCCCAGCTGAACTCGCGGTGCGCGAGCACGTTGGTGCCGTGGCCGGTGTGCACGGTGGGCGCGCCGGGACGCAGCGCGGCCTCGGGATCGAGCACCACCGGCAGCGGGTCGTAGTCGACGGACACGAGCTCCGCACCGTCCTCGGCGACCGCGCGCGACGTCGCGACGACCGCGGCGACCCACTCGCCGGCATAGCGCGCGACGTCGACCGCGAGCGGACGCCAGTGCACGTCCGGCAGGTCGAGGTACTGGCGCAGCGGGTCGGTCTCCTTGGCCAGCTCCTCGCCGGTGAGCACCGCGACGACGCCGTCGAGCGCGAGCGCGGCCTCGGCGTCGATGCCGGTGATACGCGCGTGCGCGTGCGGACTGGTGACCAAACCGACGTGCAGCGTGCCCGGCGGCGTGATGTCGGCGACGTACCTGCCGTGCCCGGTGACGAACCTGCGGTCCTCCCGTACGGCGCCGGGCCGCGAGACCCAACGCAGTGCTGCCCGTTCAGTCACGGACCACGACCCGCTCGTCGTCGGCGGTACGGGCGGCGGCGACGCGCACCGCCTCCCTGATCTGCACGTAACCCGTGCACCGGCAGATGTTGCCGCCGAGCGCCTCGTCGATCTCGGCGTCGTCGGGATGTGGTGTCGTGGCGAGCAGCGCCTCGCTCGCGAGCACCATCCCGGACGTGCAGAACCCGCACTGCATCGCGTGTGTCTCGCAGAACGCTTCCTGCACCGGGCTCAGCGGCCCGCCGGGCGGTGAGACACCCTCGATCGTCCGCACGTCGTGGCCGTCCGCCTGCGCGGCGAGCAAGATGCACGACCGCACCGGTGAACCATCGAGCAGCACGGTGCACGCTCCACACACCCCGTGTTCGCAACCGAGGTGCGTGCCGGTGAGCCCGAGCGTGTCGCGGAGGAAGTCGGCGAGGCTGGTACGTCCGGCGGTGTCGCCGGAACGCCGCTCGCCGTTGACCGTGAGCTGGACGCGGTGCCTGGTGCCCATGCTCAGCTCTCCAGCGCGAGCACGCCGAGCGAGTCCCCGAGCGCACGCGAGATCTCGCCGGCCGCCTGCACGGTGCGGTCGCGGAGGGCGTCGAACCGGTCCGGGCCGAACCGCTGCTCGGGAAGGCAGAGGCCGACGGACGCGATCGCCGCGCCGGTGTGGTCCCTGATCGGCGCGGCCACGCCGCCGACACCGATGCGGTAGCTCTCGTGGTTGACGCCGAAGCCGTCGCGCCGTACGCCGGCGAGCAACTCGGCCAGCGCGCCGGGCTCGGTGACGGTGTGCTCGGTGTACGACGGGATCGGCGTGCCGAGCACGGACCTGATCTCGGCGGCCGGCTGGAACGCGAGCAGCACCCGCCCGGTCGCGACGCAGGTGGCCGGGCAACGCCTGCCCACGTGCGACTTCGCCACCACCGGGTGCCGGCTCTCCAGCTTGTCGACGTACACGACGTCGCCGTGGTCGTAGATGGCCAGGTGAACCGTCTCGCCGGTCTCCTCGTTGAGCGCGCGCAGCTCGGGGCCGGCGATCGCGCGCAGGTCGAGGTTCTGCGCCCACAGGCTGCCCAGCTCGAAGCAGCGCACCCCGGCCGAGTACAGCGCCCCGTGCGCCTCCTGCGTGACGTAGCCACGCGTTTGCAGCGTCGCCAGCAGCCGGTGCACGGTGGCCTTCGGACCGCCGACCGCGGTCGCGATCTCGGTGAGGCCGACGGGGCTGCCGGTGCGGGCGAGCAGCTCCAGGATGTCGAGCGCGCGCTCCAGCTGACCGCTGCCGTCCACAGCTTTGGATCGCTGTTCCATGTTGCTGTTGTATCCGGATCATCGGACGGCCGTCAAGCCGGGCGAAACGTTGACTACGGATTCCGGATCCGCTTAGCGTACGCGGATGGACCAGCGTTCCGAACCTACCGTGCTACCCGAGGACGCCGGAGCACCGGCACTCGCGTACGTCGACCGCGGGCCGCGGACCGGTGCCGCCGTGGTGCTGCTGCACAGTCTCGGCACCGACCTCCGGATGTGGCGACCGCAGCTCGACGAGCTCGCGGCATGCCACCGGGTGGTGGCCGTCGACAGCCGCGGCCACGGCGGGTCGGGCTGGCGGCCCGACCTGAGCGTGGACGCCTGGGTGGACGACCTCGGCCGGCTGCTCGACCACTCCGGCGTCACGACGGCGACGTTCGTCGGCGTCTCGATGGGCGGCGTCCAGGGGCTCGCCTTCGCGCTGCGCCACCCGGACCGCACGGCCGGCCTCGTCCTCGCCGACACGTTCGCCGAGCTCGCGCCCGACGTCGCTTCGGCGAAGATCGCCGCGATGTCCGGCCTGGCGACCGAGCTTGGCATGGCCGCGTACGCCGACAGCTACGTCGCGGACACGTTCACCTCGAAGCCGATCGCGGCGGATGCGGAGCTCGTCCGCGACGCGATCGCGACCACGGAGCTCGAGCCGTACGTCGCGTCGGTGCGCACGTGCTTCGGCGTACGGCTCGGGTCGCGGCTGGCCGAGGTGACCGCGCCGACACTCGTGCTCTGGGGTGACCGGGACGCCAAGACGCCCCGCGAGCTGTCCGAGCAGCTCGCCGCCGGCATCCCCGGTGCGACGCTGCGCGTACTGCCGAAGGCGGGCCACCTGTCCAACCTGGAGAATCCGCGGGCGTTCCTCGACGCGGTCGCAGAGCACCTGGATTCCCTAGCGGTGCGATAGCCAACCGGAATGGCAAGCCCGTTGACGCCGCACCTGATGACCCAGTTGTGTACATGACATTGCCGTGGATGAGAGTGGGATCGAACAATGGCGACCCAAGCAGCTGAATACACGGGGGGACAACGCTTCAGCATCCTCGCGTCAGCCGTCATCGGTTATGCGATGGACTCCTACAACCTCCTGATCCTGCCGTTCGTCTTGCCGGCCATCGGCAAGTCGCTCGGGCTTTCCGGCGGCGAGCTTGCCTTCGTCGTGTCGTCGCAGCTGATCGCGTCGGTGCTCGGCGGGGTCCTGTTCGGCTGGTTCGCCGACCGGCGCGGGCGGCGGGCGGGGCTCGTCGCGGCCATCCTCGTGTTCTCCATCGGCGCGTTGCTCTCGGCTTTCGCCTGGAACTTCTCGTCGCTCGCGTTCTTCCGGTTCATCACCGGTATCGGGCTCGGTGGCGAGTGGGGTCTGGGCATGGCCCTGTTCAACGAGGCGTGGCAGCGGCGGCGCGGTCTCGGCTCGGCCATCATCCAGAGCTGCATCCCGGTCGGCAGCGTGCTCGCCGGCCTGGTCGCCGGCGCGATCATCGCCGACCAGGGGCCGGGCGGCTGGCGATGGGCGCTCGCGTCGGGCTTCGTGCCTGTGATCCTCTGCGTAGCGGTCAGGTTCGGCATGCCGGAGTCGCGGCTGTGGCAGGAATACAACCGGATGCGCAAGGCGGGCGAGCTGCCCCAGTCGCGTGGCACGCTCACCGAGCTGCGTGAGCTGACGCAGCCAGGCACCCGGCGGATGCTGCTGCTCGGTTTCATCCTCGTCGGCGGTTACATGCTCGCGTACTACGGCGTCACGACGTTCATGCCGACGATGATCACCGATACGTTCCACCAGAAGCCGCCGGTGTGGTCGAGCGTCAACACGTACGCGGTCTGGATCGTGATCCCCATCAAGATCGCGTTCGGAGCATGGGGTGACCGACTGGGCCGCCGGTTCGCCGCGCTCGGCCCGATCATCTTCATGCTCGTCGCATCGGTGGGCTTCCTGGCCATCTCGACGTCCGGGTTCAGCCAACCCTTCACCGGCTCGATCTGGACGTGGGCGGTGTTCTGGATCTTCTTCGTCTGGAGCGCGGGCAACGCCGCCACGTCGTCGATCGGCGCGTGGCTGTCGGAGTCGTTCCCCACCAGGGTGCGCGCGACCGGCATCTCCACCGCGTACATGCTCGGCCGCGGACTCGGTGGCTTCGCGCCGCTCCTGGTGCCACTGTTCGGCGGTGGCAACTGGGCCAAGGGCATGGGCATCATCTCGCTGGTCGGCTGCGTGGCCTTCGTCATCGCGGGGTTCCTGCTGCCGGAGACGCGCAACCGCGTCATGCGCGCGGCGGAGAGCGCACAGGATGCCGCGGCGACCACACAGGCGGCACCCGCCGTCAAGCCCACCACCTGAACGGAGTGCTGGTACTTAGATGACCGAGCCCACGAAAGAAGACCTGCGTACGGCGATCGACCGGCTGCGCGCGCACGGCGAGCTGGCCGACGTGACAGCTGAGGTGCACTGGGACCGCGAGCTGGGCACGGTGACCCGGGAAGCGTTGCGGCGTAAGGGTCCTGCGCTCCTGTTCCAGAACATCACCGACTACAACAAGCCGGACGCGAGGTGCGGGCAGCTGGTCACCAACCTGCTCGCCAGCAACCGGCGGCTGTCGCTGCTCCTCGGCTACGACGAGCCGCCGGGGCACGACGAGATCGTCGGGCACGTGCTGGCGAAGAACGCAGAGCGCGTCCCGCCGGTGCTGGTCGACGACGGCCCCGTGCACGACGTCGTCGTCACCGGCGACGACGTCGACCTCACCGAGCTGCCGGTGCCGCGCTGGCACCACCTCGATGGCGGCCGCTACATCAACACGTTCGCGGCGATCGTCACGAAGGACCCCGAGGACGGGACGGTCAACCTCGGCGTCTACCGCGGCATGCTCTCCGGTCGGAACCGGATCCCGATGCTGCTCGTGCCGAGCCAGCACTGGGGCCTGCACTGGGCGAAACACCTGGAACGCAACGAACCGATGCAGGCGGCGTGCGTGTACGGCTGGCATCCGGTGATGGACTTCCTCGCCGGGAGCCCGATCCCCAAGGGCGTCAGCGAGTACGACGTGATGGGCGCGTACCTCGGTGCGCCGGTGCCGCTGGTGAAGTGCAAGACGGTCGACCTCGAGGTGCCGGCGAGCGCCGAGATCGTCGTCGAGGGCTTCATCTCGCCGGACCCGGACACCTACGAGATGGAAGGGCCGTTCGGCGAGTTCACCGGGTACGTCAGCGATGTGCCGACGAAGCGCCCGACCATCCAGGTGACCGCGATGACGCACCGGCAGTCGCCGATCTTCCGCGGCACCCTCGAGGGGTCGCTGCCGGGCGCGAGCGGCGAGAACAGCCATATGTCGGCGTTGCAGCGCGCGGCGATCGCATGGCGCACGCTGGAGAACGCCGGTGTCCCCGGCGTCCGCGACGTGTACGTGCACCCGGTCACCAACGGCACGACGATCGCCGTGCAGATCAAGAAGGTCAACGAGGGCCACGCGAAGTGGGTGGCGTCGGCGCTGTGGAGCAGCGGCGCCGCGCTGTACCGGTACAAGAACGTCATCGTGGTCGACGAGGACATCGACATCTCCGACTACTCGGCGCTCGACTGGGCGATCGCGTACCGGGTGCGGGCGGGGACCGACGACGTCGTCGTCATGCCGGGCAGCTTCGGCTCGCCCATCGATCCGAGTACGCCGCTGGAGGAGCGGTCGGTGGCACAGCTCGGCTCCGGCCTGTGGAACCGAGTGCTGATCGA
>JAFMQP010000260.1 GCA_017354575.1 Acidothermales bacterium
TCCAGTTCGCCAAGCTCGCCGACCTGCTCTACCACTTCACCTGGGACGAGTTCTGCGACTGGTACCTGGAGATCGCCAAGGCGCAGGTCGACCGCGGGGGAGAGGTGGCCGACGGCACCCGTGCCGTGCTCGGCCACGTCCTCGACCGGCTGCTGCGCGCGCTGCACCCGGTCGTCCCGTACGCCACCGAGGCGCTCTGGACGGCGCTCACCGGTCGCGACACCGTGGTGACCGCGGACTGGCCGACCGGCGACGCGTCGTTCGCCGACGACGCCGCCGAGCGCGAGACCAGGTCGCTCATCGACGTGGTCACGGAGATCCGGCGGTTCCGCGCCGAGCAGCGGCTGCGTCCGGGCCAGCGGGTGCCGGCGCGGCTGGCGTTGCGCGGCGCGGGCCTGAGCGAGAACGTCGACGTGCTCCGTTCGCTCGCCCGGCTGGACGAGCCCGGCGACGGGTTCGCGGCGACGGCGACGCTGGAGGCGGCGGACGCGACCGTCGAGCTCGACCTGCGCGGCACCATCGACGTCGCGAAGGAACGGGCCCGGCTCGCCCGCGACCTCGAGGCGGCGCACGCGTCCAAGGCGCAGGCGGAGAAGAAGCTCGGCAACGCGAGCTTCGTCGAACGCGCACCCGCGGCCGTGGTGGAGAAGACGCGCGCCCGCGTCGCCGAGGCCGACGACGACATCGCCCGCCTCACCGCCCGCCTCGACGCGCTGCCCTCCGCATGACGACCTACGCCGACGTCGAGCGGGCGTTGCTCGCGCGGTGGCCCGAGACACGGATGGAGCCGAGCCTCGACCGCATCCGGCTGCTCATGGACCTGATGGGCGACCCGCAGCGCTCGTTCACGTCCGTCCACATCACCGGCACGAACGGCAAGACCAGCACCGGGCGGATGATCGACGCGCTGCTGCGCGAGCTCGGCCTGCGCGTCGGCCGGTACTCCAGCCCGCACCTGCAGGACATGCGCGAACGCGTCGCGCTGCTCGGCGACCTGATCGACGCGGAGACGTTCGTCCGCACCCACGAGGAGGTGCTGCCGTACGTCGGCATCGTCGAGGAACGGCTCGGAGTGCCGATGAGCTTCTTCGAGGTGATCACCGGCATGGCGTACGCCGCGTTCGCCGACGCGCCGGTGGACGCCGCCGTCGTCGAGGTGGGCCTCGGCGGCGCGTGGGACGCGACCAACGTCATCGACGCAGCGGTCGCCGTGTTCACGCCGATCTCGCTCGACCACACGCATCTGCTCGGCGACGACGTCACCGACATCGCGGCGGAGAAGGCCGGGATCGTCAAGCCGGACAGCTTCGTCGTGACGGCCCAGCAGCCGGTGCCCGCCGCCGAGGTGATCATGCGCCGCTGCGCCGAGGTCGGCGCGACGATCGCGCGCGAGGGCCTGGAGTTCGGCGTGCTGAGCCGGGACGTCGCGGTCGGCGGGCAGCTCGTCTCCGTCCGCGGTCTCGAGACGACCTACGAGGACGTGTTCATCCCGCTGCACGGGACGTACCAGGCGGGCAACGCGGCGGTGGCGATCGCGGCGGTCGAGGCGTTCGGGGCGAAGAAGGAGCTGGAGATCGACGCGGTGCGCGCCGCGTTCGCGGACGTGCGCTCGCCGGGGCGGCTGGAGGTCGTCCGGCGCAGCCCGACCGTGCTCGTCGACTCGTCGCACAACCCGGCCGGCATGCGCGCGACGGTCGCCGCGCTGGACGAGTCGTTCAGCTTCCAGCGGCTCGTCGGTGTCGTCGGCGTGATGCGCGACAAGGACGTCGCCGGCGTGCTCGAGGCGCTGGAGCCCGCGCTCGACCACGTGGTGGCGACGCGCAACAACTCGGACCGGTCGATGCCGCCGGAGGAACTGGGCGAGCTGGCCCGCGACGTCTTCGGGCCCGAGCGCGTCACCGTCGCCGAGCGGCTCGACGACGCCCTCGACACCGCGATCGCGCTGGCGGAGGAGGGCGCCGACCTGGTCGGGTCCGGTCTCGGCGTGCTGGTGACCGGCTCGGTGGTGACGGCGGGGGACGCGCGCATCCTGCTCGGCGGCACGGCCTCGTGACCGAGCCGCTCGTCGCGGCCTCGGTTGATCATGTTCTCATGATCAACCAGCGCTGGACACGGTCTGCAGGTCGTGGGAAGCAGGGGTTCGTCGTGGGAAGTCCCGCCGGCCATGAGGTGCGAGGATGAGTGACGTGAGCACCGTCCGTCGCCCGTTCATCGACGTGAACCGGGTGACCCGTCGCTTCTGCGCCACGCTGCTCGTCTTCGAGGCGATCATCTTCGTGCTGTCCGCGCCGGTCGCCGGCACGCTCACCGGACTGCACATGGGGCCCGCCTGGGCCGTCGGCGGCGGCCTGGCGCTGGTCGCGCTCGTGCTGTGCGGCCTGCTGCGCCACAAGTGGGCGTACTACGCGGGGTCGGTGTTGCAGCTGGTCGTCATCGCGTGCGGCGTCGTCGTGCCGGTGATGTACTTCCTCGGCGTCGTCTTCACGGCTCTCTGGCTCGCCGCGCTCTGGTGCGGCCGCGTCGCCCACCCCCACGAACGCTGACTCGGTCCGCCATCCGGTCGCACGGCCGGCGCGCAGCTCGTCGAGGTCGCCGTGGCAGCCTGTGCCTCGCGCTTGGTCTTCAGCCGGTACCGGTGCATGACCCAGCCCGCCAGCTCGTCGTCGACGTCGTCCGGCGGTTACGCTGGATGGTCGTCGCAATCCAGATCCCCGGAGGACGCACCGTGCCCGTCGAGTCGCTGTTCCCCCGACTAGAGCCGCTGCTGCCGTTGGTGCAGAAGCCGATCCAGTACGTCGGCGGCGAGCTCAACTCGGTCGTGCGCGACTGGGACGAGGCGGACGTCCGCTGGTGCCTCATGTACCCGGACGCGTACGAGGTCGGGCTGCCCAACCAGGGCGTGCAGATCCTGTACGAGGTGCTGAACGAGATGGCAGGTGTGCTCGCCGAGCGCACGTACAGCGTCTGGCCCGACCTCGAGGGGCTGATGCGCGAGCACGGCGTGCCGCAGTTCACCGTCGACGCACACCGCCCGGTCGGCGCGTTCGACCTGTTCGGCGTCTCGTTCGCCACCGAGCTCGGTTACACCAACCTGCTCTCGGCGCTCGATCTCGCCGGCATCCCGCTGTCCGCGGCCGACCGCGACGAGAGCCACCCGGTCGTGGTCGCGGGCGGGCACGCGGCGTTCAACCCCGAGCCGATCGCGGAGTTCGTCGACGCCGCCGTGCTGGGCGACGGCGAGGAGGTGGTCGGCGCGATCACCGAGGTCGTGCGGGAGTGGAAGCGCGAGGACCGTCCCGGCGGGCGCGACGAGCTGCTGCGGAGGCTCGCGGTCAGCGGCGGCGTGTACGTGCCGCGGTTCTACGACGTCGACTACCTGCCGGACGGGCGGATCCGGCGGGTGGCGCCGAACCGGTCCGGCGTCCCGTACCGCGTGCACAAGCACACCGTCTCCGACCTCGACGACTGGCCCTACCCGAAGGCACCGCTCGTGCCGCTGGCGGAGACCGTGCACGAGCGGTACAGCGTGGAGATCTTCCGCGGCTGCACGCGCGGCTGCCGGTTCTGCCAGGCGGGCATGATCACCCGGCCGGTGCGCGAGCGGTCCATCACCACGATCGGCGACATGGTGCGGGGCGGCGTCCAGGCCAGCGGGTTCGAGGAGGTCGGCCTGCTGTCGCTGTCGAGCGCCGACCACTCCGAGATCGGCGACATCGCCAAGGGTCTCGCGGACCGGTACGAGGGCAGCAACGTGTCGCTGTCGCTGCCGTCCACCCGGGTCGACGCGTTCAACGTGACGCTGGCCAACGAGCTGTCCCGCAACGGGCGGCGGTCCGGCCTGACCTTCGCGCCCGAGGGCGGCTCCGAGCGGATGCGCAAGGTCATCAACAAGATGGTCAGCGAGGACGACCTGATCCGCACGGTCGCGACGGCGTACTCGAACGGCTGGCGACAGGTGAAGCTGTACTTCATGTGCGGCCTGCCCACCGAGACCGACGAGGACGTGCTCGCCATCGCCGACCTCGCCAAGCGGGTGATCGACACCGGGCGGCAGGCGGGCGGTCGCGGGGACATCAGGTGCACGGTGTCGATCGGCGCGTTCGTGCCGAAGCCGCACACGCCGTTCCAGTGGGCAGCCCAGGCCGACTGGACGACCGTGGACGCCCGGCTGCAGAAGCTGCGTGACGCGGTCCGAAGCGACCGTCGCTACGGCAAGGCGATCGGGTTCCGGTACCACGACGGCAAGCCCAGCATCGTCGAGGGCCTGCTGTCCCGCGGCGACCGGCGGGTCGCGGCGGTGATCCGGCGGGTCTGGGAGGACGGCGGCCGCTTCGACGGGTGGAGCGAGTACTTCTCGTACGACCGCTGGGCCGACGCCTGCGCCGAGGTGTTCGCCGGCGGCCCGGTGAGCCTCGACTGGTACACCACCAGGGAGCGCGACTCCGTCGAGGTGCTGCCCTGGGACCACCTGGACTCCGGGCTCGACCGCGACTGGCTGTGGGAGGACTGGCGGGACTCCGTCGACGAGGTCGAGGTGGACGACTGCCGCTGGACGCCGTGCTACGACTGCGGCGTCTGCCCGAGCATGGACACCGAGATCCAGATCGGCCCGACCGGCAAGAAGCTGCTTCCGCTGACGCCCGTGTGATCCGCCGCGGTCGGGGATGCCGGTCGGTAGGCTCGAACCGACATGGCCAGACCACAGCCCGACCGCGAGGCGGACGTCCCGGTGCAGCGACTGCGCATCCGGTACGCGAAGCGGGGCCGGCTCAGGTTCACCAGCCACCGCGACTTCCAGCGTGCGCTCGAGCGGGCGCTGCGCCGGGCCGCCGTGCCGATGGCGTTCTCGGGCGGGTTCAGTCCGCACCCGCGGGTCTCGTACGCCGGTGCCGCCCCGACCGGCTCGGCGAGCGAGGCCGAGTACGTCGAGATCGCGCTGGCCGAGCGGGTCGACCCCGACCGCGTCCGCGCCGACCTGGACGCCTCGCTGTCGGACGGGCTGGACGTGCTGGCCGTCGTCGAGGCCGTGCCGGGCACGCCGGCGCTGCCCGAGCTGCTCACCGGGTCGGTCTGGGAGATCGTGCTGCCCGGCCTGACCGAGGGCGACGCCGCCGCGGCGGTGCGTGCCTTCCTGGCCGCCGACCGGGTCGAGGTCGAACGGATGACCAAGAAGGGGATGCGCCGGTTCGACGCGCGCGCCGCGGTCGTCCGGTGTGAGGTATCCCGCGCTTCGGCGCGTGCACTCGCCGAGAGCCGGGGGGAATGTGCGATACTGCGTTTGGTGGTCAGGCACGGCACACCCGCCGTACGGCCTGACGACGTACTCGCCGGCCTTCGTGTCGTGGCCGATCTGCGGCCGCCGTCACCGCCCGCGGTGACCAGGCTGAGGCAAGGCCCGTTGGACGAGGGCACCGGCGAGGTGCTCGACCCGTTCGCCTCCGAGACGAGGGCGGCTCGCACTACGTGAGTGTGCGCGGCCCAGTCGGAGTGCAGGCCGGGCAGGCAGGGAGCTTCATCCGGGCGAGGCCCGGATGAGAACAACACGACGGTTCCCGAACCGGCGCGGAGGACGCGACGAGGGAGCCAATGGGAGACAACCGTATGCACGAGAACGATTCGACCGGCGAGAGCGCGGAGACCACCACCGCGGCGGCGCCGGAGTCCGGCGATACCACCTCGGACACCCCACCGGCTCGTAAACGAGCCGCAAAGAAGACCACGGCGAAGAAGGCGGCCGCCAAGAAGACCGTCAAGAAGGCCGCGGCGAAGAAGACCACGCGGAAGAAGGCTGCGGCGCGCAGGCCCGACGAGGCCGAGGCCGCCCCGGACGACGCAGCGACGCCGGCCGGGCAGGCGCCGGCCGAGCAGGTGGCCGGCGGCGAGGCACCCGAGCCGGCCGCCGCGGGCGAGTCCGCACCCGAGCCCACCACG
>JAFMQP010000261.1 GCA_017354575.1 Acidothermales bacterium
GCAGACCGAGGCACGGTGCCCGGTGCTGAACCTGCTGCAGGACGCCCGGGGCGACCTCCGGATGGAATGGGTCCGGGACGCCGCCCGGTGACGCCGGCGGCGGGATACGGGGAGAAGCTGCGCCGGTCGGCCCACGGGCTGGCCGACGTCCCACCGAGCGCGCTGCTCGTCGTCGGCGGCTCGGTGCTGGCGGTCGCGGCGGTCGGGTACTTCCGGGTTCCGCTGCTGCCGGGCATGGGCGCGGACCTGACCATGAACGCCACCGCGCTCAGCCTGGTGACCACCCTCTACGCGGTCGGCCGGCTGGTCGGCGACATCCCGGCCGGGCGGCTCGCCGACGTGCTGCCGCTGCCGCGCATCCTCTCCGCGGCCGCCGTCGGCTCCGCGGCCGGCAGCACGCTGATGGCGCTCGCCGGCGGGCGGGTGCTCGCCTACCTGGGCGTCCTGGTGCTCGGCCTCGCCTCGGCCGCGGCGAACACCAGCGGCATGACGTTCTTCTCCACGGTCGCGCGCCCGTCGAGGCGGGGCACGTCGATGGCTCTCTACTCCGCGGCGCTGCTGGGCGGCCAGGCGTTCGGACCGGCGGCGAGCGGTCTGCTCTCGTCGCTCACCGGCTCGTGGCGCACGGCGTTGTGGGTGGGTACGGGCGTCGGCGCCGTGGTGGCGTGCACCCTGTTCGTCTCGCACCGCGGCCGGCGCCGCACGACGACCACCACAACGACGGCGACCCATGACGCACCTGCCGCTGCCGCCGCCGCCCCGCGCGGCGGCGCGCGCACCGGCGAACGCACGCTGCTGTACGCGTCGTCGTTCGCCACGTTCTTCGCGCTCGGCTCGATCCCGCAGACACTCGTCCCGCTGATCGGAGCGGACACCTACCACCTCTCCGCCGGCGGGATCGGGCTCGCCCTCGGCCTCGGCGGCGTGTTCCGCTTCGTCGGCTCGCTCGCCGGCGGCGTCGTCTCCGACCGGATCTCGCGCAGCTACGTGCTGGCGGCAGGCCTCGCCATCATGGCCGCGGGGATCGTCCTGCTCGCGCCGCGGACGAGCACGGTGCTGTGGGTGGTCGGGATCGTGCTGTTCTCCGTCGGCTCGTTCGGCGTCTCCGTCGGCGCGGCGCTGCTCGCCGACCGCATGCCCCCTTCGGTGCTCGGGCGACGCCTCGGCACGTACCGTTTCGCCGGCGACCTGGGCCTCATGGTGGGACCCGTCGCCGGCGGGTTCCTCTACGCCGAGGCCGGCCAGGCGACCGCCGTCCTCGCGGTCGCGGCCCTGCTCGGCGTCTGCGCCCTGTCGTGCGCGGCGTTCATCGCCCGCGACGCCACCGCCTGACCCGCCGCCGCCCCGCCGGGGTGGGTCAGGCGACCGGCGAGCGGCGGCTACTCGGCGGCGGTCAGGTGGTCGTGGAGCCAGTCGGCGCAGAGCGGGCGGTAGCGGTACGGCATGTTGCTCACGACGTGGGTGCCGCCCTCGTACAGCACGAACGTCCCGTTCGGCGCCTCGTCGGCGATCCGCTTGGTCTCCCGCCACGGCACCAGCCGGTCACGGTCGCCGGTGATCGCGAGCAGCGGCTGACGCAGCCGGCCGAGGACGCCGGTGAGGTCGAGCGCCGCCATCCGCTCCTTCGCGTCGACGTCGTCGCGGGCGTGCGACTTGACCCGGAACGTGTCCCGCGTCAACTGCGGCAGGTCGTCCCAGTTGTCGGCGAGCCGGTAGCCGCCGCTGATGCCGACGACGGCCCTGATCCGCGGTTCGAACGCCGCCGCCCGCGGCGCGTAGTACCCGCCGAGGCTCACGCCCGCCGCACCCACGCGGCGGACGTCGACGTCCGTACGCCCGGCGACCGCGTCCAGCACGGCACCCACCGCGTGCTCGTACTCCGCGTCGATCGGCAGCTCGTACCCGGTCTCGCCCTGCCCGGGCCCGTCCATCGACAGCGTCGCCATGCCTCGCGCGAGGAACACGTTCTCCCACCGGAAGAACTCCTCCTTCGCGGAGTCCAGGCCGGGCACGAGCAGCACCAGCGGCGGACGGTCGGGCGCTGCCGGACGCCGGAGGTTCGCCGCGAGACGCCAGCCGCGGAACGGCACCTCGACGCGCTCCGCCGTCGGGTCGAGGTGCGCGTGCGCCTTGGCCAGTGCGGCGATGGAGCGCTCGGTGTGCTCGCGGTGGCGCTCGGCGTCGAGCACCCAGACGAACTTCGAGAAGTGGTATGCCACCGCGGCGCGCTGGTACGCCTCGCCGGCGCTGCGCGAGTGCCCGGCGTCCTCGGCCTCGCGAGCGAGTGTGACGTGCTCCTCGGCGGTCTCACCCCACGCGTCGAGCCACTGCTCCCACCGCTCGATCCGCGCCGTCGTGCGGACGAAGTCGTTGTAGTCGACGCCCATCGAGACGAACCGCGGCGCCCAGTTGTCGATCGCCGCCTGCACACGCGGGTCAGGCACGTTCGTCACCTTCCGCCGCCGTGGCCCTGGGCCGCCCACCGAGGTACAGCTCGCCGATGGCCGGGTCGCCGAGAATGTCGCCCGCCGCACCGTGCATCCGCACCCGGCCGCTCTCCATGACGACGCCGTGCGTGGCCCAGCCGAGGCCGATGCGCACGTTCTGCTCGACGAGCAGGATCGTCGCGCCCGCATCCCGCATCAACCGCACCGCGCCGTGGACGAGCTTCAACGCCGCCGGGTCGAGGCCGACCGACGGCTCGTCGAGCAACACGAGGGAGGGCTCCAGCATCAGTGCCCGCGCGCACTCGATGACGCGCCGCTGCCCACCGGAGAGGTTGCCCGCAGGCTCGCCCGCGCGTTCGCCGATCAATGGGAACCGCTCCGCGAGCGCGGCGTACCTGCGGGCGACCAGCGCCCGGTCGCGCCTGATGGAGTATGCGCCGAGCAGCACGTTCTCGCGCACGCTCATGCCGGGGAACACGCCGTTGCTCTGCGGTACCTGGACGACGCCGCACGCCAGCACCTGGCGCGGTGACGCGCCGGCGAGCTCGCGTCCGTCGAGCTGGATGCTGCCCTGTCGCGGACGCAGCAGGCCGCTCACGGCACGCAAGACCGTCGACTTGCCGGCACCGTTCGGCCCGACGATGCAGGTGACCGAACCCTGCTCCACGGCCATGTCGACACCGCACAGGATGTCGCCGAAACCGTAGCCGGCGAAGAGATCCCTGATGCTTAGGAACATCAGGCCTCCACCGGTTCGTCGACGTTCCAGTCCTCGCCGAGGTACGCGTCGAGGACGGCGGAGTCGGCCTGGATGGTCGCCGCCGGCCCCTCCGCGATCCGCTTGCCCGCGGCCATCACCACGACGGGGTCGCACAGCTCGGCGACTAGCGGCAGGTTGTGTTCGACGATGAGGAACGTCTTGCCGGCGAGGTTCAGCTCGCGGATCCGGTCGACCATCCGCTCCACGATCGGCGGGGTGACGCCGCCGGTCGGCTCGTCGAGCAGGATCAGGGACGGGTCGAGCATGAGGGCCTGCGCGATCTCGACCAGCTTCTGCTGCCCGGACGACAGCTCGCCCGCGAGCTTTCCCGCGAACCCAGCCATCCCGACGAAGTCGAGCAGCTCACGCGCGCGTCCTGCCTCCGCACCGGAGACGGCGTCGGCCGCCAGCTGCCGCCACGAGAACCGCGGCAGCGGCGCGACCACGTTCTCGAGCACCCTCATCTCCGGGAACAGCCGGGTGAGCTGGAACGTGCGCGCGATGCCGAGATGCGCACGCCGGTGGGCGGGCAGCCGTTCGACCCGCCGGCCGTCCAGCAGGATCTCCCCCGCGTCCGGTCGCAGCATGCCGTGGATCAGGTTGAACGCCGTCGTCTTGCCGGACCCGTTCGGCCCGATCAACGCGGTGATCGACCCCTCCTGCACCGAGAACGACAGGCCGTCGACCGCGTGCACACCACCGAACCGCTTGCGCAGGTCGCGCACCTCGAGCAGTGTGCGGCCGGTGAGCGGAGGTTCGTGCGGCGCCGCGGGGCGTTCGGTGACGCGCGCATCGAGCGCCTGGTCGACGCGCTCCGTGCCGCGTTCACGCCTACGCCGCAGTGCGAGCTGGATGCTCGGCACGATCCCGCGCGGCAGGAAGAGGATGACGGCGACCATAACCGCGCCGAAGATCACGATGTGCACCTGGCCGTTGCCGAACATCTGGTTGGCGCCCTCGTCGAGCAGCTCGATGAGGAACCCGCCGAGCACCGGGCCCCAGACACTGCCGCGCCCACCGAGCAGCGCGGCGAGCACGAGCTGCACACTGAACAGGATGTCGAACATCCCCGTCGGGTCGATGAACGTGAGCGCGTACGCGTACACGCCGCCGGCCATGCCGACGAAGATCGCGCTGGCGACGAACGCGAGCAGCTTGTAGACGAACGCGTTGACGCCGATGGCCACGGCCTTGTCCTCGTCCTCGCGGATCGCTACCAGGCCGGCGCCCAGCTTGGTGCGCCTGATCCAGGCGGACAGCGCGACCGACAGCACGAGCAACCCGAGCAGCACGTAGTAGAACGGGGTGTTCTGCCAGTCCCTGCCGAAGGTCGGCAGCGGCAGCGTCAGCCCGTTGGTCCCGCCGGTGAGCGACCGCCAGTTGATCGCGATGAGCTCGCTGATGTAGACGAGCGCGATCGTGACGATGACGAACGCGTGCCCGCGCAGCCGCATCGTGACGAGACCGAGCAGGGCGGCGATGACCGCCGCCACGACGCCGCCGACAGGCACGAACCACCACACCGACGCGTGCGTGTGCAGCGCGAGCAGCGCGGTGGTGTACGCGCCGTAGCCGAGGAATGCCCCCTGACCCAGCGAGGCGTACCCGGTGAAGCCGGAGACGACGTTCCACCCCACGGCGAGCAGCGACATCAGGAAGCACAGGTAGAGCACGTTCTGCAGGTACGGGTCGTGCGAGACGAGCGGGAGCCCGACGGCGACCACCAGGCCGACGGCGACCAGGCCGCGCGGCAACCACGCCCTCATCGGGGCACCACCGCGACGTCGCCACGGGTACGCCTGCCGAAGATGCCCGCCGGGCGCAGCAGCAGGACGACGAGGATGACGAGGTACGGCACGGCGTTCGTCCACGACGTGGACACGTACGTCGAGACGACCATCTCGGCCACGCCCATGAGGATCGCGCCGACGAACGCGCCGCGCAGGCTCGCCATGCCGCCGAGCACGACGATGCCGAGCAGCCGGGAGATCCAGATGTACGCCGTCGCGGGGAAGAACGGGTACAGGATGCTGATCAGTGAACCGCCCGCGCCCGTCGTCGCCGTGCCGATGGCGAAGGTGAGCGCGGCGATCACCGAGACCTCGATGCCGGCGAGCCTGGCCACGTCCGCGTTCTCCGCGCTCGCCCGGATCGCGCGGCCCAGCCAGGTACGGCTGAGCAGCAGCCAGAGCCCGACGAGCAGCACGACCGCGACGCCGAAGCCGTACAGCCGCGCCGCGGGCAGGTACAGCTGACCGAGGTGGAACGCCTGGTTGTAGTACGGCGGGGTGACCGAGCGGAAGTCGTTGCTGAACGCGATGCCCAGCAGTCCCACGACGACGAGGCCCAGCGCGAACGTCGCCAGCACCGTCGTCGCCGCCGGCGCGCCGCGCAGCCGCCTGATGACGCCGACGTACACGAGCCAGCCGACGCCGAACATCACCGGCGTCGTGACGAGCGTGAGCACGATCGGGTCGACGCCGAGAACCCGCCACAGCGTCCAGGTGAGGTAGGCGCCGAGGACGAGGAACGCACCCTGCGTGACGTTGATGATGCCCATGACGCCGAACACCAGGGACAGCCCGGACGCGGCCAGCGCGTAGATGCCGCCGAGCAGCAGCCCGAGCAGGAGCACCTCGACCAGCTGGATCACGGCGTCCACCTCCCCGGGCGGCTTCGTGGCGTCCTCGGTGCCATCATCGCGGCAC
>JAFMQP010000046.1 GCA_017354575.1 Acidothermales bacterium
ATCAGACCCATTACCTATCCCTCTCGTCACGCCACTCGCTTGGTCACCGGGGCGGGCGACCGTGGTCGGGCTCCCCCCGTGCGTCGGCCAGTATGACCCACTCCGGTGGACGTCGGTTCCTGCCGTCCACAGATCTGTTCGGACCGGGCTTGTCCACAGCCGCAGGGTCGGGGTTGCGCCCGGGCCCGAGGCGGTGGTACGTGGATGTCAGCCGTGGACGGTGACGGGCTGGTCGTTGCGCAGCTCGGAGAAGAGCTTCAACGCCTTCGGCCGGTCCCATCGGACGACGCTGCCGGCACCGGGCTCGTTAGCCGTCCCTGCGTCGGGCACGGTCAGCGTCTTGATCCCGCCGCTGCTCGCCTTGCGCATCGTCCAGAACAGCCGGGCCAGGTCGAACATCCCGGTGCTCTTGTCGACCGTGACGCCCTCGGCACTGCTGAACGCGACGTTGCCGGCCCGGAACGGGTTGAGCAGGATGCCGGGCGACGCCGCCTTGTGGAACAGCGCGCCTAGGAACTGCCGTTGCCGCTCGACCCGGCCGAAGTCGCCGCGGGGGTCGGAGTAGCGAGACCGCACGTACATCAGGCCGTGCCGGCCGTCCATGTCCTGGCAGCCCTTCTTGAACGTGATGTGCTGCTTCTTGTCGACCAGCGTGCGCTTGACGCAGATGTTGACGCCGCCGACGGCGTCCACCGCACCGGCGAAGCCGCCGAAGCCGACCTCCATGTAGTGGTCGATGCGGATGTCGGTGACGCCCTCGATGGTCCGCACGGCGAGCTTCGGGCCGCCGAGCGAGTAGGCGGCGTTGAGCTTGTTCCTGCCGTGGCCGGGGATCGGCACGTAGGAGTCACGCGGGAAGCTCACCAGAGTCGCCTTGCCGCCGCCCGCCGGGATGTGCAGCAGCATCATCGTGTCGGCGCGCTGCCCACCGGTGTGGCCGGTGTGCATCTGGTTCTGCTGCTTCTTGGTGAGGCCGGCGCGGCTGTCCGAACCGACGAGCAGCCAGTCCTGCCCGGGAGTCGCCGCAGGCCGGCCGGGATAGTCGGCGAGGGCGTCCACCTTGTCGAGCTTGCCGTACGCCGTCGCCAGGATGCCCACGTAGATGAGCAGGTAGACGAGCACGAGCGTGAGCAGGACGCCGAGCACGCGGCGCCCGGTGCGCCGCTGCCCGGGCGGCCGGGTGCGGCGCGGCCCGCCGCCGTAGCCGCCGTCGCCGCGGCGGTGCAGCCGGGACGACTGGTACGTACGCGAGTAGTACCCGTCGTCGGCGTCCTGGCCGCGGTAGTGGTCGTCGGAGTACTCGGGCATCACGCGAGTGTGCTCGGGTCGCTGGTCGCCTGCCATGGTCACAACAGTCTCACGTCCGTGACCGCACGGGCGGTTGCCCCCGTGACTTTTTCGTGACCCGCGCGGCTGCCCGCGAAGAGTCAGTCCGCGAACACCTCGGCCTCGACGAGCCGCTTGGCCGTCTCGTCCCAGCCGTCGGCCGGGTGGTCCTTTGCGAGCTGGTCGAACTCGCCGCGCAGCTTCGCGCCGTGGCCCGCCTCGACGAGCTGGCGGATCTCCTCGACGAACGCGTCGGACTGGGTCCTGAGCCGGCGCGTCTTGCCCGTGGTGAGGTTGCGGACGTACGCGTGCTTGCCGTGGTTCAGCGGCACGAGGTACCGGTGCTCGCCGAGGAAGGTGAGGCCGCCGCCCGCGGCGGTACCGGCACGCACCGACGCGCGTGCGGTCTTCGACTTCGGCTCAGCCATGACACACTCCTGGAAGGTGGAACGAACATGAAAAAGGGCGGTCATGCTGAGCGCCCTGGGTAGCCGTCACGTCGGGACGAGCCACAGCAAGGGTACAGGGTGCGGCGCCTCGCTGGGCGACGCCCTCGTCACCCGTGCAGCCTGCGGTCGAGGACGTCGGCGGGCAGCACCGCCTGTTCGGTCCAGCCGCGGCCGACGAGCGTGCCGTCGGTGAGCCTGGCCTCACAGTCCACCACCAGCCGGTTGCCCGTCGTCGCGCGGTGGCGTCCGACGACGCCCACGTGCACGCCGACGCGGGCGGCGGCGAGGTGCTCGACGTGCAGGGCCGTGCCCGCGCCCTGTTCGTGCGGTTCCAGGTGCGGCACGAGCACCATCCTGCCGACCTCCTCGAAGTGCCTCGCCATCCAGTACGTCGCGTAGACCCGGTGGGCGGCACCGAGGTGGCCGAAGTCGACGGTCATCTCGGTGCCGACGACGACGTCGAGCCGCCGCTCGAAGCCGGCGGGGATCTCCTTCACGCCGTCAGCCCGTCGAACGCCACCGCCGCGACCGCCTCGCCGACCTGCCGGGGCCCCGCGCCGGACCGGCCGGGGCGGTACCACTCGCTCACCGAGTTGACCAGACCGAACAGCAGCCGCGCCGCCAGTCGCGGCTCGATGTCCGCGCGGAGGTCGCCCTCCGCCGCGGCCCGGGCGACCAGGTCGGCGACCCGGTGGTCGAGCTCCCGCCGGCGGTCGAGCGCCCAGCGTTCGGTCTCGGTGTTGCCCCTCGCCCGCAGCAGCAAGGTGACGTAGGGCAGCTCCTCGATCAGCACCTCAGTAGCTCGCCACACCACGTACCGCAGCCGGTCGATCGCCCGCCCGGTCGTGGCGTCCGGCTCGTCGAGCAGTGCGAACAGGACGCCGGTCGCGCGCTCGAGCGCCAGCCGCAGCATGTCCTCCTTGCCGCGCACGTGGTGGTAGATCGACGACTTCGTGATGCCCGCCGCCTCGGCGAGCTGCCCCATGCTGGCGCCGTCGTAGCCGCGCTCGTTGAACAGCTCGACGGCCACCCGCAGGAGCGACTCCGGGGTGTACGTGACCCGTTGCTGGGACATGCGTCCACCATAGACCGAACGTTCGGTCGGGCGCTATCGTGAGGACATGACGGAGATGCTGCAGCTGGAGTTCGACGAGCGCGTCGCCGCCGACGATCGGGTGGAGCCGCGCGACTGGATGCCGGACGCGTACCGCAGCACGCTGATCCGGCAGATCGCGCAGCACGCGCACTCGGAGATCATCGGCATGCAGCCGGAGGGCAACTGGATCACCCGCGCGCCCTCGCTGAAACGCAAGGCCATCCTCATCGCGAAGGTGCAGGACGAGGCGGGGCACGGCCTCTATCTCTACAGTGCGGCGGAGACGCTCGGCGTGGACCGCGACGAGCTGGTCGAGCTGCTGCTCGCGGGCCGGCAGAAGTACTCCAGCATCTTCAACTACCCGACGCTCACCTGGGCCGACATCGGCGCGATCGGCTGGCTCGTCGACGGCGCGGCCATCACCAACCAGGTGCCGTTGTGCCGCTGCTCGTACGGCCCGTACGCGCGGGCGATGGTGCGGATCTGCAAGGAGGAGTCGTTCCACCAGCGGCAGGGCTTCGAGATCCTGTACACGCTGGGCCACGGGACGCCCGGGCAGAAGGCGATGGCGCAGGACGCCGTCGACCGCTGGTGGTGGCCGTCGCTGATGATGTTCGGCCCGCCGGACGCCGCGTCGACGCACACCGGGCAGTCGACGGCGTGGAAGATCAAGCGGTTCGGCAACGACGAGCTGCGACAGCGGTTCGTGGACATGACCGTGCCGCAGGCCGACGCGCTAGGGCTCGCCCTGCCGGACGACGGCATCGCGTGGAACGCCGAGCGCGGGCACTACGACTTCACCGAGCCCGACTACGCCGAGCTGACGGCGGTCATCGAGGGGAACGGGCCGTGCAACGCCGAGCGGATCGCCGTCCGGCGCGCGGCGCACGAGGACGGCGCGTGGGTGCGCGAGGCCGCGGCCGCGTACGCGGCGAAGCGTGCCGGGCGGGAGGCGGCGTGAACCGGTCGGACTGGCCCCTCTGGGAGGTGTTCGTGCGTGCGCGTCGTGGGCTCTCGCACCAGCACGTCGGCAGCCTGCACGCGCCGGACGCGGCGATGGCGCTGCGCAACGCCCGCGACGTCTACACCCGGCGCAACGAGGGTGTCAGCATCTGGGTCGTGCCCGCCGCGGCGATCCACGCCTCGTCGCCGGACGAGAAGGACCCGTTCTTCACCCCGGCTGCCGACAAGGTGTACCGCCACCCGACCTTCTACCCGGTGCCCGAGGGCGTGGAGCACCTGTGAGGTCGCCGTTCTTCGCCACGCCGCCGGCTACCACGATGCCGGACGCCGCCGCATATGCCCTCCGGCTCGGTGACGACGCGCTGGTGCTGTCGCACCGGCTCGCCGAGTGGGTGGCGCACGCGCCGGAGCTGGAGGAGGACGTCGCGCTGGCGAACATCTCCCTCGACCTGCTCGGCCAGGCGCGGGCGCTGCTGGCGTACGCCGGTGCGGTCGAGGGCGCGGGTCGCGACGAGGACGCGCTCGCGTACCTGCGCGACGACCGCGCGTTCACCAACATGCAGCTGGTCGAGCTGCCGCGCGGCGACTTCGGGCTGACGATCGCCCGGCAGCTGCTGTTCTCGACGTACCAGCGGATGCTGTACGCACGGCTCGCGGCGTCATCGGACGAGACGCTCGCCGGGATCGCGGCGAAGGCCGAGAAGGAGGTCGCGTACCACGTCGACCACGCGACGCAGTGGACGCTGCGGCTGGGCGAGGGCACGGCGGGAAGCCACGCGCGGATGCGGGCGGGGCTGGTGGCCGTGTGGCCGTACGCGGACGAGCTGTTCGAGGCCGACCCGCTCACCGACCGGCTGGCCGCCGAGGGCGTCGGCGTCGACCCGTCCTGCCTGCGCGGCGAGTGGGACGCCGCCGTCGACGGCGTGCTGCGCGAGGCGACGCTGGAGCGGCCCGAGGTCCGTCCCGCGGCCGGCGGTGGGCGCCGCGGCCTGCACACCGAGCACCTCGGGCACCTGCTCGCCGAGATGCAGTCGCTCCACCGCGCCCACCCGGGGGTGACGTGGTGACCACGACGACGTCGCCGCGCGACGTGGCCGCGCGGGTCACCGACCCTGAGCTGCCGGTGCTCACCGTCGACGACCTCGGCGTGCTGCGTGACGTCGCCGTCGACGCCGGCGGCGTCGTCGAGGTGACGATCACGCCGACCTACTCGGGCTGCCCCGCGATGGACGCGATCAGGTCCGACATCGAGACCGCGCTGCACGACGCCGGGTACGCCGACGTGCGGGTGCGTACGGTGCTGCGCCCGGCGTGGTCGACCGACTGGATCAGCGCGGAGGGCCGGCGCAAGCTCGAGGAGTTCGGCATCGCGCCGCCCTCGCCGGTTCGCGCCGGCGGGCCGGTGCCGCTCGCGCTCGGCGTCCGTTGCCCTCGCTGCGGCTCGCCCGACACCGAGATGACGAGCAGGTTCGGCTCCACCGCGTGCAAGGCGCTGTACGTCTGCCGCGCCTGCGCCGAGCCGTTCGACGCGGTGAAGGCGCTGTGATGACCGTCGCGACGCAACCGCGGCGGGCGCGGCACGTCCCGGTGTTCCACGAGCTGCGGGTCGCGGCCGTCGAGCGGCTCACCGCCGACGCCTACGCCGTCACGCTCGCAGTGCCCGAGCGGCTGCGCGAGGAGTTCAGGTACGCCGCCGGGCAGCACGTCAACGTCCGCTGTCTCGCGGCGGGCGACGACGTGCGCCGCAGCTACTCGGTCTGCGACCCCGCGCCGTTCGGCGCGTCCGGGCCCGCGACGGTGCGCATCGGCGTGAAGTGCCTGCCGGGCGGTGCGTTCTCGGCGTACGTCGCCGAGCGGCTGCGTCCCGGCGACCCGCTCGACGTGATGACGCCGACGGGCGGGTTCACGCCGACGCTCGACCCGGCCTCGGCCACGCACTACGGCCTGGTGGCGGCCGGCAGCGGGATCACGCCGCTGCTGTCGATCGCCGCCACGGCGCTCGGTGCCGAGCCGGCGAGCACCGTCACGCTGTTCTACGGCAACCGCAGCAGCGCGTCCGCGATGTTCGTCGACGCGCTCGCCGATCTGAAGGACCGCTACCCCGGCCGGCTCGCGATCGTGCACGTGTTCTCCCGCGAGCCGCGCGACGCCGAGCTGTTCACCGGGCGGCTCGACGCCGACCGGTTCGACCGGCTGCTCGACGCGCTCTGCCCCGTCGACACGGTGGACGAGTGGTTCCTGTGCGGGCCGTTCGCGATGGTCCGCGAGCTGCGCGCGTACCTGCGCGAGCACGGCGCCACCACGGTGCACGTCGAGCTGTTCCACGCCGACGACAGCGCACCGCCCCGCCCGGTCGTGCCGGCCGACGACGGTGAAACCGCCACGGTCACCGCGCGGCTCGCCGGCCGCACGACGACGTTCCGGCTCGGCGCGGCCGACGTGCCGGTGCTGGAGGCGTTCCTGCGCGAGCGCGGCGACGTACCGTACGCCTGCAGGGGCGGCGTCTGCGGCACCTGTCGCGCCCGCCTGCTCGAAGGCGAGGTGCGGATGGACCAGAACTACGCGCTCGACGACGCCGAGCTGGCCGCGGGCTTCGTCCTCACCTGTCAGTCCCATCCCGTGACCGACACCGTCCGCCTTGACTACGACGCCTGACCACCGACACGTGCGGGAGCCGACGATGCCTCACGAGTTCTACGACACGCACCGCGAGACGCTGGAACGGTCACTCGCGGCCGTCCGCGACCGCGGGTACTGGTCGCCGTATCCCGAGACGCCCAAGGCGTACGGCGAGGACGCGCCGGCGGCGGGCGAGCGCGCGTTCCAGGGGTACCTGGGCACGCGGTTCCCGCTCGACCAGCCGGGCACCGACGACTGGATCGCCACCGAGCGCTCGCCGTACGGCATCGAGCTCGGTGTCGAGTACCCGCACCAGGATCTCGGCCGCGCGATGACGAGCGCGCTCGACGCGATGCCCGCGTGGACCGCCGCCGGTCCCGACACCCGTGCCGGCGTCTGCCTGGAGATCCTGCACCGGCTGAACGCGCGCACCTTCGAGCTGGCGCACGCCGCCATGCACACCACCGGACAGGCGTTCATGATGGCGTTCCAGGCGGCCGGTACGCACGCGCAGGACCGCGGGCTCGAGGCGGTGGCGTACGCCTACGCCGAGATGACCCGGCTGCCCGCCGAGGCGCTGTGGGAGAAGCGGCAGGGGAAGCGTCCTCCGCTGCGGCTGCGCAAGCGGTTCCACGTCGTGCCGCGCGGGCTGGCGTTGCTGGTGGCGTGCAACACGTTCCCGACGTGGAACGGCTACCCCGGCCTGTTCGCGAGCCTGGTCACCGGCAACGCCGTGCTCGTCAAGCCGCACCCGCGGGCGGTGCTGCCGCTTGCCGTCACCGTCGCCGTCGCGCGGGACGTGCTCGCCGAGGCGGGCATCGCGCCGGACCTCGTCACCCTCGTCCCGGAACGCGAGGGCGAGGCGCTCGCGACCACGCTCGCCACGAACCCGGCCGTCCGCGTCGTCGACTTCACCGGCTCGACGGCGTACGGCACGTTCCTGGAGGAGCGCGCGCGGCAGGCCCAGGTGTACGCGGAGAAGGCCGGCGTCAACACCATCGTCGTCGAGTCGACGGACGACTTCGCCGGCATGTGCCGCAACATCGCGTTCACGCTCTCGCTGTACAGCGGCCAGATGTGCACGACGCCGCAGAACGTCGTCGTCCCACGCGACGGCGTCGACACCGACGAGGGACACAAGTCGCCGGACGAGGTCGCGTCCGGCATCGCCGGGGCCGTCGACGAGCTGCTCGGCGACGACGCGCGCGCCGTCGAGGTGCTTGGCGCGATCGTCAACGACGGGGTGCTCGACCGGCTGGAGCGCGCGCCGGGCATCGGCCGGACCGTACTGGCCTCGCGCGTGGTGAAGCATCCGAAGTTCCCCGACGCCGTGGTTCGCACCCCGCACATCGCCTTGGTGGAACCGGGCGACCCCGCGCTGACAAGGGAGTGCTTCGGTCCTGTCACGTTCGTGACGACGGCGGACGACGCCGACGCGGCCGTGTCGATGCTCGCGACCACCGGCGACGAGCGAGGCGCGATCACGGCGTCGGTCTACTCCACCGAGGAGGACGTGCTCGACGACGCGGTGGACGCCGCGATCGCCGGCGGCGTCCACCTGTCGTGCAACCTCACCGGCGGCGTCTACATGAACCAGACCGCGGCGTTCTCCGACTTCCACGCGACGGGCGCCAACCCGGCCGCGAACGCCAGCCTGGTCGACGGCGCGTTCGTCGCCGGCCGGTTCCGGGTCGTCGAGGTACGCAGGCACGCGGAGGACGGGAATGCGTGACCTCACACCGGATCCGGCCACGCTCGAGCCGGTCGAGACGGCGTCCAGGGACGAGCTGACCGCGCTGCAGCTGGAACGACTTCGCGCGTCGCTGCGGCACATGTACGAGCACGTGCCGCTGTACCGCAAGCGGTTCGACGAGGCGGGTCTGCGTCCGGACGACGTGCGCGACCTCGCCGACCTGCGGGCGTTCCCGTTCACCACGAAGCAGGACCTCCGCGACGCGTACCCGTTCGGCATGCTCGCCGTGCCGCGCGAGCAGGCGCTGCGCGTGCACGCGAGCAGTGGCACCACCGGCAGCGCGACGCTGGTGGCGTACACCCGGCGCGACCTCGACACCTGGGCCGACCTCGTGGCGCGGTCGATCCGCGCGTCCGGCGGGCGTCCCGGCGACGTCGTGCACGTCGCGTACGGGTACGGGCTGTTCACCGGCGGGCTCGGCGCGCACTACGGCGCGGAACGCCTCGGCTGCACCGTCGTTCCGGTGTCAGGAGGGCAGACCGCGCGGCAGGTGCAGCTGATCCGCGAGCTGCGTCCGGACGTCATCATGGTGACGCCGTCGTACCTGTTGGCGGTCCTGGACGAGTTCCGCGCACAGGGCCACGACCCGGCGGCGTCGTCGCTCGCGGTCGCCATCTGCGGGGCCGAGCCGTGGACGCCCGGCATGCGCGACGAGATCGAGGCGGCGTTCGACATGCACGCCGTGGACATCTACGGCCTGTCCGAGGTGATGGGGCCCGGCGTCGCGAACGAGTGCGTGGAGACCAAGGACGGGCTGCACGTCTGGGAGGACCACTTCTACCCGGAGGTCGTCGATCCGGTGACGGGGGAGCCGCTGCCCGACGGGGAGTGGGGCGAGCTGGTGCTGACGACGTTGACGCGGGAGGCGTCGCCCGTCGTCCGGTACCGCACCCGTGACCTCACCCGGCTGCTGCCAGGCACGGCGCGGACGTTCCGGCGGATGGAGAAGGTCACCGGGCGCAGCGACGACATGGTCATCGTCCGCGGCGTCAACCTGTTCCCGACACAGGTGGAGGAGCTGGTCCTCGCGATGCCTGGCCTCGCGCCGCACTTCCGGCTCGTGCTGTCACGGCCGGAGCGGCTGGACCTGCTGACCGTCGAGGTCGAGGCGCGGCCGGAGGCGGGCACGGCCGACCGTGCCGCGGCGGGCAACCGGCTGGAGGAGCGCGTGAAGCAGGCGCTCGGCGTCAGCTGCGTCGTCGACGTCCGGGAGCCGGGCGAGCTGCCCCGCTCGCTCGGGAAGATCCAGCGGGTGCTTGACCGCCGCTGACGGTGCGCGTGATCATGAAACCTCCGTGCTGCCTGGCGACCGGAATCTTTCGTGATCATGGAGAGTGCGGCACTATCGGGGAAAGGTCGGAGCGGACCCCGAGGAGCCTGCCATGCAGAGCACGATGATGGACGTCCCGCTGTCGTTGACCCGCCTGATGCTGCATGCCACGACGACGCACGGCGACGCGCGGGTGACCACCTGGACGGGTGAGGGGTCCCGGTCGGAGACCTACGCCGCGATGGGCGAGCGGATCGCACGGCTGGCGAACGTGTTGCGGGACTTCGGGATCACCGGCGACAACCGCGTGGGCACGTTCTGCTGGAACGACCAGGAGCACCTGGAGGCGTACCTCGGTGTGCCGGCGATGGGCGCGGTGCTGCACCCCGTCAACATCCGGCTGTTCCCCGAGCAGATCGTGTACGTCACCAACCACGCCGAGGACGAGGTGGTGGTGGTGGACGGGAGCCTCGCCGTGCCGTTCGGCAAGCTGCTGCCGCAGCTGAAGACGGTGCGGCACGTGCTCGTCACCGGGGACGCCGACCTCGCCGCCGTGGCCGCGGACGGCGTCGAGGTACACCGTTACGAGGAGGCGCTCGCGGCCGCCGAGCCGGCGTTCCCCTGGCCGGAGGTGGACGAGCGCCAGGCCGCGGGCATGTGCTACACGAGCGGCACCACCGGCAACCCGAAGGGCGTCGTCTACAGCCACCGCTCGTCCTACCTGCACGCGAGCGGGCTGTCCCGCGGCGACGTGCTCGCGCTCTCGCCGCTCGACCGCGTGCTGCCGGTCGTGCCGATGTTCCACGCGAACGCCTGGGGCCTGCCGTACGGCGCCGCGCTGGTGGGCGCCGACCTGCTGATGCCCGAACGGTTCCTGCAGGGCGCGCCGATCGCGGCGATGATCGAGGCGGAGCGGCCGACCGTCGCCGGCGCGGTACCGACGATCTGGAACGACCTGCTGCGGCACGGCCGCGAACACGGCGCCGACCTGTCCTCGCTGCGCGTCGTCATCTGCGGCGGGTCGGCGGTGCCGCGGTCGTTGATGGCGGGGTTCGAGCAGGAGTTCGGCGTCAACGTGCGGCACGCGTGGGGGATGACCGAGACCTCGCCGCTCGCCAGCATCGCGATCCCGCCGCGGGACGTCGCGGACGACGAGGAGCGGATGCGGATCCGGCTGAGCCAGGGCAGGCTGCTGCCCGAGGTGGAGTACCGGCTCATCGGCGACGACGGCGGCGTCGTGCCGAACGACGGGACGTCGCTTGGCGAGCTCGAGGTGCGTGGCCCGTGGGTGACCGCGCGGTACTACCAGGAGGACGACCCGGCGAAGTTCCACGACGGCTGGCTGCGTACGGGCGACGTCGGCACGATCGACGAGCTCGGTTACCTCGCCATCACGGACCGGTCGAAGGACGTCATCAAGTCCGGCGGCGAGTGGATCTCGTCGGTGGAGATGGAGAACGCGCTGATGGCGCACCCGGACGTCGTCGAGGCCGCCGTCGTCGGGATCCCGGACGAGAAGTGGCAGGAACGGCCGCTCGCCGCCGTGGTCGTCCGCGAGGGCGCAGCCCTCGACGCCGCCCAGCTGCGGGAGGCGCTGTCGGCGCAGTTCGCTAAGTGGCAGCTGCCGGACAGCTTCACGTTCATCGACGCCGTCCCCAAGACCAGCGTCGGCAAGTTCGACAAGAAGGTGCTGCGCAGGCGGTTCGCCGAGGGTGACCTCGAGGTGCGCACCCTCCCGCACGAGTAACGACGCGCCACCGTTAGCCTCTCGGCATGCCACGGGCCGAGCTGCGCCTGCCGCAGCGCCGGGAGCGCCCGCCTCATGTGCAGATCGCGCGGCGCGTCTGCTACGCCGTCGCCATCGTGCTCGTCTCGTCGGTCATCGTGTGGGTCGACCGCGGCGGGTGCGCGCTCGGTCATCACGGCGCAGGAGGCCGCGGGCCGGCTGGTCGGGATCGCCGCGCGGCGTCCGCCGGTGGCCGCCGTCGTCGAGGACCTCATCTCCTACGGCCGCGGGCTCGACCTGCGCCAGCGGCCGGTCACCGAGGCGGAGATCGGCAGGACCGTCGGCGAGCTCGACGACGTCGTCATCGTGGTCGTCCGCGGCACAAGGGAGGAGGCGGTGCCGGCCAACGTCGCGGGCGAGCTGCGTCGCGGCGACCAGCTGATCTACGTCCGGTTCCCGGACGCGCAGGCCGTGCGGTGACGTGCTTTGCGGCGCCGCGCACGCGGGCGGTAACCTCGTCATGGCCGAACCGGCCTGGAGGCTTCGCCTAGTCTGGTCTATGGCGCCCGCCTGCTAAGCGGGTTGAGGGTTCACAGCTCTCTCCCGGGTTCAAATCCCGGAGCCTCCGCGCGTATGTGTACGCCCGACCCCGGTCGCGAGCCCTGGCGCGACCGGGGTCGTACCGTATGCCGGGAAGGACGAGCATGGTCGTACCCGTCCCCGTCGCCGTACGACCCGGTGAGGGCAGCTTCACCCTGGGCGCGTCGACCGTGCTGCGCGGCCCCGCCGAGCTGACCACCCTCGTCCGACGTGAGCTGGCCCCGGGCACCGGGCTGCCGCTCGTGGACGGCGACGCGGCGGGCGGTGTCGTGGATATCGCGCTGGACGGGTCGCTTCGCCCGGAGGCGTACCGGTTGACCGTGACGGAGAACGCCGTGCGCATCGGCGGGGGCGACGCGGCCGGCGTGTTCTACGCCGTGCAGACGCTGCGTCAACTGCTGCCGCCCGACGCGTTCCGCAGCACGCCGCTGCCCGGCGTCGCCTGGGAGCTGCCCGCCGTCGAGATCGACGACGCCCCGCGCTTCGGCTGGCGCGGGTGCCACCTCGACGTCGCGCGGCACTTCATGCCGAAGGCGTTCCTGCTGCGGCTGGTCGACCTGCTCGCGATGCACAAGCTGAACGTGCTGCACCTGCACCTCACCGACGACCAGGGGTGGCGGTTCGAGTCGCACCGGCATCCGCGCCTCACCGAGGTGGGCGCGTACCGGCGGCAGACCCGCCGGCCAAAGGAGCGCAGAGGCGACGGCACGCCGCACGGCGGCTACTACAGCCAGGACGACCTGCGCGAGGTCGTCGCGTACGCCGCGGGCAGGTTCGTCACCGTGCTGCCCGAGGTGGAGCTGCCCGGCCACGTCCAGGCGGCGCTCGCGTCGTACCCCGAGCTGGGCGACGACCCGCGCAAGCCGCTGCCCGTCCTCGACACCTGGCGGGTCAACGAGAACGTGCTGAACCCGGAGCAGTCGACGCTCCGCTTCTTCCAGGACGTGTTCGAGGAGGTGCTGGACGTCTTCCCCGGCAGCTACGTGCACGTCGGCGGCGACGAGTGCCCGAAGAAGCAGTGGGAACGCAGCGCGCGGGCGCGGGAGCTGATCGAGGAACGCGGCGTCGGCGACGAGAACGGGCTGCAGAGCTGGTTCATCACGGAGCTGGCGGGCTGGCTCGCCGCGCGCGGGCGGCGGCTGGTCGGCTGGGACGAGATCCTGCAGGGCGGGCTCGCCGACGGCGCGACGGTGATGTCGTGGCGCGGCGAGTCCGGCGGGATCGCGGCCGCGAAGCAGGGCCACGACGTCGTCATGACGCCGACCGCGTACACGTACTTCGACTACTACCAGTCCGACGACCCGCGCGAGCCGGCCGCGATCGGCGGCCACCTCCCGCTGGCCCACGCGTACGCGTACGAGCCGGTGCCCTCGGCGCTGAACGAGGAGGAGGCCGCGCACGTGCTCGGCTCGCAGTGCCAGCTGTGGACCGAGTACATGCCCGACCCGCGGCACGTGGAGTACATGGCGTTCCCGCGCGCGTGCGCGTTCGCGGAGGCGCTGTGGTCGCCGCGCGAGCGGCGTTCGTTCGACGGGTTCAGCGCTCGCCTCGCTTCTCACCTGGCCCGGTTGGACGCCCTCGACGTCAACTACCGTCCGCTCGACGGTCCCCGTCCCTGGCAGCAGGGCGGAACCGGCCGCCGTCGGCGGCGCTGAGCGCGTCGAACAGCCGCAGGTGCGCGCGGGCGACGGCCGCGCGCACCTCGCCCGCGGGCTCGTCCAGCACCGTCGCCACCTGGCGCGGGCTGAGGCCCTCGACGTCGGCGAGCAGCACCGAGGCTCGGTCCGACTCCGGCAGCGCGTGCACCGCGTCGACCACGGGCGTGCCCGTCCGGGGTCGGGCGGACGCGCGCCGGTCGTCGCGTAGGGACGAGATCAGCGCCCGGTACAACGCGATGCGCCGCTTGTCGCCTTCGTAGGCCGGGTCGGCCGACGCGTACGCCCGCTCGACGGCGCGTTCCGCGCGCGGGCGGTCCCCGGCGAGGTGCAGCGCGACCGAGTACATGCGGTCGAGCAGGTCCCCGTCATGGTTGCTCATCGCCGACCGCGTCCTGAGGCAGGTCACGGGGGACATCGGGTTCCTCCTCGGCCAGGCGGTCGTCGATGGTCTCGCCCTCTCGCTCGTCGGCCTCCGTCAGCTGCTCACCCGTCGGCCGGCTCGGCTCGTCGGGCGGTTCGTACTCGACGAGCCGGTCCTCGGGGAGCAGCTCGTCGGTGGTGAGCGCCTCCCGCTCGTCCTCGGCCTGCTTCCTGTCCACCTCGCCTTCGGCGGCGGCCAGGTCCGGATCGCGGATCTCGCCGGGCTCGGGTTCCGGCGGGTTGCTCATGCCTCCGCTCCCCTCACAGGTTGGGCGGCGCCGCGCTGATGTCGCTCAGCGCGGAGTCCGGGTCGGCCGTGACGGCCAGGTCGCCGATCGAGACGAACCCCTGTGCGTTGCCGTCGTCGTCCACGACCGGCAGCCGGCGCACCGCGGCATCACGCATCTTCTGCACCGCGTCGGTGATCGGCGTGTCCGGCCGCACCACGGCGAGGTCCTCGCTGCAGATCTCGCCCACGGTGGTGGTGTCCGGGTCGAGCTGTCCGGCTACGGCGCGGACGACGATGTCGCGGTCGGTGATCACGCCGCGCACGCGGCCGTCGTCGGCGATCACGACGTCGCCCACGTCGTCGTCGCGCATCATCCGGGCGGCGAGCGTGACGGTGGTCGTCGGCGGAATGTACGCCACTGCCTGGGTCATCACGTCGCCCACGGTCTGCTGGGTCATTGTCGGCCTCCTCTCTTCGACGGCCATCCGCTACCCGCTGACCGGGGACGCACACCCGACGGCGGACACCGGCCGCCGGTAGGATGGCGGGCGGTGTGCCGGGAAGTCTGGTCGGCGTTGGTCGGACGACGGCTGAGGCGGTGGACCGGTGGAGAACATCACGTCGTT
>JAFMQP010000262.1 GCA_017354575.1 Acidothermales bacterium
TCGACGACGAGGTAGCCGGTCGCGGAGCTCTCCGGATCCGACCACGTCACACGCAGGTACGCTCGCCGCGGACCCGAGAGCTCCTTCATCTACCACCCACCAGGAATTCGCCGAAACCAAACTGCACCGACTGCGGACGACGGTAGGAACGACACAGTAGGATTGTCAACAATCGTCTCGCCCCTGCGGAGGTGACCGTGCCGCCGACGACGACCGTTGGCATGCTCTATCCGGGCTACGCGGCCGAGGACGACTACCCGTTGCTGGAACGGCTGATCGGCGACGTCGCCCTCCCGGTCGTGCACACCACGGAGCACGACGTCGCGCACACGATCGACGACCTGCTGGCCGTCGGGCAGCCGGACGAGCTGGCCGCGGGCTGGCGCGAACTGTTGCCACACCGGCCCGACGCGGTCGTCTGGGCCTGCACGAGCGGCAGCTTCGTGTCCGGCTGGGACGGCGCGGCCGAGCAGGCGCGCACGCTCGCCGAGACCGCCGGCGTCCCAGCGTCCAGTACGTCGATCGCGTTCGCCAACGCGGCGCGGGCGATCGGCGCACGGCGGGTGTCCGTCGTCGCGACGTACCCGGAGGACGTGGCCACCAGGTTCGTGGAGTTCCTGCGCGACGGCGGCGGGATTGACGTCGTCGGGTTCGCGAGCAGGGGCATCCTGATGGCGGGCGACGTCGGCGCGCTGGGTGAGGACGCCGTGCTCGAGCTCGTGGACTCCGGCGCGCATCCGGGCGCGGATGCGATACTCCTGCCCGACACCGCGCTGCACTCGGTCGCGTGGCTGGAGAACCTCGAGGCACGCGCCGGCAAGCCCGTGCTCACCGCCAACCAGGTGTCGGCGTGGGAGGGGCTGCGTCTCGCGGGCGACCGCAGGACGTGCGACGGTCTCGGCACGTTGTTCCGTAGCGGGGCCACGCGTCCGGTGACGCACTGACGAGGGGGTCGTCCATGGCAATGGCGCCGTCCGGGGGTCGGCTCAAGCGGATCGAGCGCGTCGCGACGTCCACGCTGATCGCCGAGCAGCTGCGTGAGGCGATCATGTCCGGCACGATCCCCCAGGGCAGTCAGCTCGGCGAGGCGGACCTCGCGGCGCGGTTCGGCGTCAGCCGCGGGCCGCTGCGCGAGGCGATGCAGCGGCTCGTCCAGGAGGGCCTGGTGCGCAGCGAGCGGCACCGCGGCCTGTTCGTCACCGAGCTGGCGTCCGCCGACATCGAGGACATCTACGTGGCCCGCACGGCGATCGAGCGGGCTGCGGTCGACCTCGTCGTCGACGGGTCGCCCGAGGACGCCGCCGGCGCGCTCGACAAGGTGGTCGCGCGGATGCTGTCGGCCGCCGACCGCGGCGACTCGGCCGCGTTGAGCCGCAACGACCTGACGTTCCACGAGGTGCTGGTGACGGAGTCGGGCAGCGCGCGGTTGCGGCGGATGGCGAGCACGCTGCTGGTCGAGACCCGGATGTGCCTGGCCGCGCTCCCCCGTCGCTACTTCGCGCCGCACGACCTCGCCAAGGAGCACCAGGAGATCGCCGCCGCGATCCGGGGCGGCGACCGCAGCCGGGCGCACAAGCTCCTCGACGCGCACATGCAGGACGCCATCAGCCGCCTGACCGCCCACGCCGACTGACGTCGCGCCACCGGGGGCTGGGCGCCGCCCGTACGGCCTGACGCCCGCTACAGCTTGGCGCCGTCGATGGCGACGTACTTCGTCTCGAGGAACTCCTCGATGCCGACGGTACCGCCCTCGCGGCCGAGGCCGGACTGCTTGACGCCGCCGAACGGCGCGCCGGCGTTCGCAACCAGGCCGCGGTTGAGGCCGATCATGCCGGTCTCCAGCCGCTCGCTGACCCGCAGCGCACGGTTGAGGTCGTTGGTGAACAGGTACGACACCAGGCCGAACTCGGTGTCGTTCGCCTCCTTGATCACCTCGTCCTCGGACGAGAACGGCACGACCGGTGCGACCGGGCCGAAGATCTCCGTGGTCCGTGCGTCCGCGTCGTGCGGCACATCGGTGAGGACCGTCGGCTGGTAGAAGTGGCCGGAGCCGTCACCGCGCTTGCCGCCGACGACGAGCTTCGCGCCCTTGGCCACCGCGTCCTCGACCACCTGCTCGGCCTTCGCCACCGCGCGGTCGTCGATCAGCGGCCCGACGGTCACGCCGTCGTCGACGCCGCGCCCGACGACGAGGGCGGACATCTTCTCGGCGAGGCGGCGCGCGAACTCGTCCGCGACGCCCTCCTGCACGTAGAGCCGGTTGGCCGCGGTGCACGCCTCGCCGATGTTGCGCATCTTGGCGACCATCGCGCCCTCGACGGCCTGGTCGAGGTCGGCGTCGTCGAAGACGATGAACGGCGCGTTGCCGCCCAGCTCCATCGAGGTCCGCAGCACCTTGTCGGCGCACTGCTCGAGCAGCTTCCGCCCCACCTCCGTCGACCCGGTGAACGACAGCTTGCGCGCACGGCCGTCGCGGATGAGCGGCTCCATGACGGTGCCGGACGACGAGGTGTTGACGACGTTGAGGACGCCCGGGGGCAGGCCCGCCTCGGCGAGGATCTCGGTGACAGCGAGCGCGGACAACGGCGTGAGCGCCGCGGGCTTGAACACCATGGTGCAGCCGGCCGCGACCGCCGGGCCGATCTTGCGCGTGCACATCGCCATCGGGAAGTTCCACGGCGTGATGAGCAGCGTCGGCCCGACCGGCTGCTTCATGACCAGCACGCGGCTGTTGCCGTCCGCCGAGATGGCGTACCCGCCGTCGACGCGCACGGCCTCCTCGGCGAACCAGCGGAAGAACTCGGCCGCGTACGCGATCTCGCCCTTCGCCTCCGCGAGCGGCTTGCCCATCTCCAGTGTCATCAGCAGGCCGAGCTCGTCCTGCCGGTCCATCAGCGCCTCGAACGAACGCCGCAGGATCTCGCCGCGCTCCCGCGCCGGGGTGGCGGCCCAGCTCTGCTGGGCGGCGACGGCGGCGTCGAGGGCCGCGAGCCCGTCCTTGGGCGAGGCGTCGGCGACCGAGCACAGCACGTTGCCGGTGGACGGATCCTCGACGTCGAACGTCCTGCCGCCCTCCGCGGGACGCCAGGCGCCGTCGATGTAGAGATCCTTGCGCACCGCGTCGACCACCGAGGTCTCGTCGAACTGGCTGGTCATGGCACCACCCCTTCGTCCCGAACTTGACGCCAGCCTATTCAGCGAACCCGGTGAGTGGCATCGTGGGGATGTTCACTCACCCGCGGGAACGGCGCGCGGCCGGGCTGTTCCCCGTCGGTCTCCCGTTCTGTATGCTCCCAGATTGTCAACAATCCTACGAGGGGGGCGAGGCTCATGACGGAGCTGTCGCGAGAGCTCAAGCAGGCGACTCCGGTGCACGTGGCGCGCGGCGAGGGCGTCTACGTCTTCGACGACGACGGGCGGCGGTATCTCGACTTCACCGCCGGCATCGGCGTGACCTCGACGGGACACTGCCACCCGCGGGTCGTCGAGGCTGCGCAGCGGCAGGTCGCGACACTGATCCACGGCCAGTACACGACCTACCTCAGCAGGCCGCTGCGCGACCTGACGGCGAAGCTCGGCGAGGTGCTGCCGAGCCGCCTGGACCGCCTGTTCTTCGTGAACTCCGGCAGCGAGGCCGTCGAGGCCGGGATGCGCCTGGTGCGACAGGCGACCGGCCGGCAGAACATCGTCGTGTTCCACGGCTCGTTCCACGGCCGCACGTACGGTGCCGCGTCGCTCACCACGTCTGGGTACAAGTTCCGCGCCGGCATCGGGCCACTGCCGTCGGGCGTGGCCGTCTCGCCGTTCCCGTTCGCGTTCCGCTACGGCTGGGACGTCGACACCGCAACCGACTTCGCGCTGCGCGAGCTCGACTACGTGCTCGCCACGACCGCACCGGCGAACGACACCGCCGCGTTCTTCGTCGAGCCGGTGCTCGGCGAAGGCGGCTACGTCCCCGCGAACCCGCGGTTCCTCGCCGGTCTGCGCGAGCGCGCCGACAGGCACGGCATCCTGCTCGTCATCGACGAGATCCAGACCGGTTTCGGGCGCACCGGCCGGTTCTGGGGACACGACCACTTCGGCGTACGGCCCGACGTCATGCTCACCGCGAAGGGGATCGCGAGCGGCTTCCCGCTCTCGGTCGTCGCCGCAAGCGACGAGCTGATGTCGAAGGCGTGGCCGGGTTCGCAGGGCGGCACGTACGGCGCCAACCCGGTCTCGTGCGCGGCGGCGATCGCGACCATCGACGTCATCCGCGACGAGCACCTCGTCGAGAACTCCGCCGCGATGGGTGAGCGGCTCGCGGACGGGCTGCGTAAGGTGGCGGCGGAACACGATGCGATCGGAGACGTACGCGGTCTCGGGCTCATGGTCGGGTCGGAGTTCGTGGACGCACAGGGCATGCCCGACACCGCGACGGCGGTGCGCGCCCAGCGTGCCGCTGGGGAGAACGGGCTGTTGCTCCTGACGTGCGGTGTGCATGGAAACGTGGTACGCATGATCCCCGCACTCGTCGTCGATACGGAACAGGTCGACACGGCAGTCGAGATATGGGGCGAGGCCGTGGCGAGCGCCGTGGACGGTGGCGCCGACATGAGCAGCGGCTGAGCCCGCGAGAAACCGAGAACAATCCGAGGAGGACCCGACATGGGGTCGCAAGCGGTAGTTCAGGGATCGTACGGAGACGACCTGTCTCCGGAACAACGGAGGTTGCTACGCCGCGCGATAGGCGCGTCGGCGATCGGCAACGCCACCGAGTGGTACGACTACGGCGTCTACGGGTACCTCGCCATCACGATCGGCAAAGCGTTCTTCCCGGGCGACGTCCAGGCCACGACGCTCGCATCACTCGGATTGTTCGCGGCGGGTTTCCTGATCCGGCCCTTCGGCGGCATCATCCTCGGCCCGATCGGTGACCGGATCGGCCGGCAGAAGGTGCTGGCGTTCACGATCCTGGTGATGTCGGGCTGCACGTTCCTCATCGGTGTGCTGCCGACGTACCAGCAGATCGGCATCGCGGCTCCGGCCCTGTTGCTGCTCCTCCGGTTGATCCAGGGCTTCTCGACCGGCGGCGAGTACGGCGGCGCGGCGACGTTCATGGCGGAGTACGCGCCTGACAAGCGACGCGGTTTCCTCGGCAGCTTCCTCGAGTTCGGCACGCTGTGGGGATACATCGTCGGTGCGCTCGTCACGCTGCTGTTCAGCACCGTGCTGCCCGACTCGTCGTGGGGCTGGCGGATCCCGTTCCTGCTCGGCCTCCCGCTCGGCCTGGTCGGCCTCTACCTGCGGTCCCGGCTCGAGGACACGCCGGTGTTCCAGGAGCTGGAACAGCAGGGCGCCAAGGAGAAGGACACCAAGAGCCAGGTCAAGGAGATCCTCGGTCACTGGCGGCCGATGCTGATCCTCGGCGGTCTGGTCATCATGCTGAACCTCACCGACTACACGCTGCTGACGTACATGCCGACGTACCTGCAGGGTCCGTTGAAGCTCACCGAGACCGCGGCGCTGTTGCTGACGATCGGCATGTACGCGGTGATGCTGTTGGTCATCAACTCGTTCGGGAAGCTCTCCGACCGGGTCGGCAGGAAACCGCTGTGGTACGCGTCGTCGATCGGGTTCATCGTGCTCGCGTTCCCGGCCTTCCTGCTGATCAACCGGAGCTGGGGGACGGCGATCATCGGGCTCGTCGTGCTCGGTGTGCTGCTCGTGCTGCAGCTGAGCACGATCTCGGCGACGTTCCCCGCGCTGTTCCCGACACAGGTGCGGTACGCGGGCTTCGCCATCACGTACAACATCTTCACCTCGGCGTTCGGCGGTACCGCGCCGGCCGTCAACGCCGCGGTCATCAAGGCGACCGGGTTCAACCTCTGGCCGGCGCTCTACATGATCATCGGCAG
>JAFMQP010000263.1 GCA_017354575.1 Acidothermales bacterium
TACGTGCACCACGGGCCCGGCGCCGACGCCCGCGGACGCGGCCTCGCCTGTCACTCGCGACCCGCAGCTCATGACGGTCGTGTAGCAGAACGCCTCCCACCGCAGGGCAGCACGACGGCGGTGGCGCACGGCCGTCACGGGCGCCGACGGCGTACGGCGTAGCACGGACTCGATCTCCTCGGGCGTGAGGCTCCACATCTCGTCCGCCGAATCGAGTGCGCCGGAGTGGACGAGATGGTCTGCGACACGGTCGAGCAGGACGCCGAGTCGCGAGGCAGTGCGCCGATCGGCGGCAGGTAGGGCGGCGAGCGCGTCGAGCGTCTGCTCGATGTCGTCGGTGAGCAGTCCGGTGAGTCCCGCGCGGCGCGTGGCTTCGTCGGCTCCGCACCACACGGACGAGATGAGCCGGTCGCTTCGCCGCCGGGCCTCCTGCCATGCTTCGAGCGGATGCGCGGACACGTCCTCCCCGCTGTTCTCACACCGCGGAATCCGGTCGTCGGGTGTCGTGCCGGCGACGAGCCAGGGGAGCACCAGCGTCTCGCCCGCGCCGCCCGCATAACGGGTGACGGCGTGTGCGATCGCGGCCGCGTTGTCGGGCAACGCGCGTGGCGGCTGCTGTCGCGCCGACGTACCTGCAGCGACTTCGTCGCGGGTGGTCGTGCTCTGCAGCAGTGTGACCCGGCCGCCTGTGCAGGCCCACTCGACGAGGTTGTCACGGCACGACTCGCGAACGCGGCGGGCCAGGTCGGCTACTCGTTCGAGGACGTCGGCTCCGAGCAGTTCAGTGGCCGCACCCGTGGCCGCGCCGTCCGCGTCGCACCGCGCGTGCACGCCTGGATCCCAGCCGCTCAACAGTCGTGCGGGCGATCCGCGGACAGCCACGACGACGACCGAACCGTCGTCGGCGACGTCCGCGGTGCCGCCGAACTCCGGCTCCAGTTGCCGTTGCACGAGCGCGGCCATCCCGTGCTCTGCAGGGGCGACCCCGATGTGTTCACCGCGTTCCACCGCGTCCCTGCCGAACGTCGATGCCCACACGCCACGGACGGCCGTCAGCACGGCATCCGGGGCGACGTCCAGGAACGACGTGAACGCGCCGGTCCACATACTGGAACCTTCGAGCGGAGACGACGACCTGACGACCAGCCGGTCGCCGAGCTCGGCGGCCGCGTCGGGCAGAGTTGCGAGCTGCGGCAGCGACGCCTCCATCACCTGGAGCTGTGCGCCGTGCCTGCCGAGCGAGCCCGCGTCCGCCGACGCGCGGCGCAGTGCGTCCGCGCTCGCCGACACGGGCACGACGAGCCCGGGCAGCACAGGTAGGTCGGCTGCCGTGGCCCGGGCGAGCCGAGCCGCCTTCCCGCCGGCCAGGAGCGGGTCCTGACACCTCGGGTCGGTCAGCGGGAGAATGACGGTTCTCGGGATGTCAGCCGGCGACGGTGATCTCGCCGACCGGGAACGTTGAGATGAGCTCGGTGCGGTCCTCGTGCACGATGAGCATCTCCTCGATGCGGACGCCGAAGTCGTGCACCTTACCGTGCTGGGTCTCCAGGGCGAACACCATGCCGGGCTGGATCTCCAGCGGATGGTCGAGCGACCATATCCGGGATATCACCGGCATGTCGTACTGTGCCAGGCCGAGGCCGTGCCCCCACAGGTTGGCCGCCGCCTGGTCCTCGTCCTCGTAGCCCCACGTCTCCATCGCGGACGGCCAGGTCGCCGCGATCTCACCGGTCGTCGCGCCCGGTCGCACCGCTTCGATCGAGTCGTAGAGCCACTTCAGCGCGGTGTCGTAGTAGCGCTTGTGCTCGTCGGTGGGTTTGCCACCCACGCAGTACGTCCGGTAGTAGCAGGACTTGAACCCGTTCCAGGTGAGCGCCGCCAGGTCGATAATGACGATCTCGCCGGGACGGATGATGCGGTCGGAGAAGTTGCGCCAGTTCGGCCACGCGTTCGGTCCGGACGACACGATGATGTCCTCGACATCCTCCATCCCGGCGATGTCGTAGAGGTACTTCATCCCGAACGCCGTCACCTGGTTCTCGGTCAGCCCGGGCTTCAGGAACTTCGAGAACTCGTAGTGCAGCACGTCGCCGATGGCCCCGACGATGCGCATCGCCTCCTGCTCGTCGACGTTCTTGACCGCCCGCGCCTCCATCATCGGCGTCATGCCGTCGGTCCAGTTGACGCCGGCCCGCTCGAACGCACGAATCATGTTGATGTCGATGAAGTCGACGCCGAGAGGCTGGTCCTTGACGCCGGCCTCCTCCAGTGCCTCGAGGAGCGCGTTGACGAACTTGTCCACCTGCTGGACGGACGCGGGACCCGCGGCGCCCTTGATCCAGGAGAACGAGTGCCGGACGTTCTCCTTCGGTATCCACGGCGAGTGGCGTTCAACGTGGATGCCGATGTCGCCCTGCTCGAACAGGATGGGCTCCTTGCCCTCGGCGAGCACCGCGTACCGCAGGCCCGGCTTCAGCCTGTTCCATCCGGGAGTGAGGGTCGACGTGATGTACCGCACGTTCTCGTCGTACATGCACAGCACCGCACCGAGCCCGTGTCTCTGCATTGCCTCACGGGCGCGGGAGAGCCGGTGGGCGCGCATCCGCGGCCAGTTGATGCGCTCCTGCCAGTCCATGCTCACGGTGCCGAAAGATGCCATCCTGCAGCCTCCACTTCGAGGTTCGGACACGCCTGCGCGACGAGCACAAGACCCCGGCTCCGGCGCAGAGGCCGACCCGGCTGGTCTTGTGTTTTGCATTTTATCAGTTCACTCGGTCACGGCCGTCCGGTGGGCAGTGTACGGAGGATGGCATTGGTGCTCGACCGGGTTGATCGGGCATGGTGCAACGTCACTGTGCCGAACCGTATAGTAACGTCGACAGTTGATTTTGTAGGTCTTTGACTAGAGGAGGGTGTGGGCGAGTGGCGGGGGAGATCCGGGCCACAGGAGACGGAGTGGCGGGTCTGCTGGCGTTCTCGGAACCCAGGCGGACCGCGCACCAGTTCGTCAGAGAGACGCTGCGTCGAGCGATCCTCAGCGGGGGGCTGGCCGCCGGTGTCCGGCTCGTGCAGGCTGACATCGCGGCTCAACTGGAAGTGAGCACGACGCCGGTACGCGAGGCGTTGCGTGACCTGTCGGCGGACGGGCTGATCCACTTCGATCCGCACCGTGGCGCGATCGTCCGTGAACTCGACCTGGCCGAGCTGGCCGAGATCTACGAGATCAGGGAGTCGCTCGAGATCCTCGCCGTACGCAAGGCGGCGGAGCGCATCACCGATACGGAGTTGAAGACCGCGAAGAGCCTGCAGGACAAGATGAACGCGGAGACTGACATGGGTGCCTGGGTGGTGCTCAACGCCCAGTTCCACGCCCTGATCGTCAAGGCCGCCAGGTCTCCACGGCTGGAGTCGATCATCACCAACCTCCAGGACACGGCGACGATCTACGTCGCTCACTCGCTGACCCAGGCACCCAACCGCGTCAAAGGCGGCAACCGGGAGCATCGGGAGCTGCTGACGGCACTGCGCCAGCACGACGGCGACCGTGCGGCGGCCGTTCTGACGAAGCACTTGGAGAGCACTCTCGACACCATCCTGGGCACAGCGAAGGTGAACGCCGAGTAGCGGCCGCATCTTCCGTAGGATGTAATTTGCAACATACAATGCCCAGGTCCGTTGCGCGTGAGAGGTGACCGGCCTGTGGCGACGTTCCGTGTGGTGGTGACCGACCAGGTCTTTCCCGACGTGGACGTGGAGCGTGCACTCCTCGCCGAGGTGGACGCCGACCTGACGGTCGCGACCGGCGACCGTGCCGCGGTTCTCGCGTCGGCGCGAGACGCGGACGCGTTGCTGAACACCTACTTCGGCTTCGACGCGGCGAGCATCGCAGAGCTCGAGCGGTGCAGGATCATCGCCCGGTACGGGATCGGCGTCGACAACATCGACCTCGACGCCGCACGTAAAGCCGGCATGGCGGTGACGAACGTGCCGGACTACTGCGTCGAGGAGGTCGCGACACATACCATCGGGATGCTGCTCGCGCTGGCCCGGCGGATACCCGAAGGTGACGCGCTCGTCCGCGCCGGGAAGTGGGGGATCGGCGACCTCGGTCCGGTGCACCGGTTCTCCGGGCTCACGGTCGGGCTGGTCGGGTACGGCCGGATCGCGAGGCAGGTGGCGACGCTGGTACGCGCCCTCGGCGCCCAGGTCGTCGCGTTCGACCCGTACGTCACGTCGGCCGAGGATCGCCTGGTGAGCTTGGACGAACTGCTCGCGACGAGCGACGCCGTCTGCGTCCACTGTCCGCTGACCGACGACACCCGCGGCCTGATCGACGCGCGAGCGCTCGCGTCGATGAAGTCGGATGCCGTCCTGGTGAACACTTCGCGAGGACCCTGCGTCGTGCTGGACGACGTCCTCGACGCCCTGCGCGAGGGGCGGATCGGTGGTGCGGCACTCGACGTCTTCGACACCGAGCCGCCGTCCACCGACAAGCTGACCGGTGTGCCCAACCTCTTGACCACACCGCACTCGGCCTTCTACTCGCGGGAGTCGATCCGTGAGTCCCAGCAGAAGGCGGCTACCCAGGTGGTCAAGGCACTCACCGGCGAGCCGTTGGACTACCAGGTCACCTGACCAGGCCGGCTACCAGGCGGCCTCGATCTCGAAGAGCCCACCGACGTGCCGGTCGACGGCATGTACGATTCCGCGGTCGTCCACGTAGACGTCGTTCATCTGCACGGCGCCGACGGGTGATCCGGGCGGAGCGGCCGGGACGAGATGGCCGACCTCCTTCGGGTGGAACGGGTCGGTGACGTCGAATGCGCGCACTCCCGCGTTGAAGAAGGCGCCCACGACGATGTCCTCGGAGTGCCAGGCGGTCGGCACCGGGTCGTTCTCGTGCAGGTTGTGGGCACCGAACCGGCCGCCGCGGTCACGGTACTCCTCGAGCGGTGGGAGCGGGGCGGTGCCGAGCGTGGCGAGGTACGGTTCCTGGCTCATGTCCATCAGCCACAACAGCTTGGGGTGGTCCCCGCCGTGCGGCTGGACGGCCTCGTCGGTCACCGCGAGCAGCCCTCGATCGAACAGCGGCAGCACGGTGTGCGTGAAGCCGGGCAGCGGCGGGTGGTAGTCGAGGCGGGAGACCTGCTTCGGCCGGGAGCGATCGGCGATGTCGAGAATCACCACGCCGCCGTCGAGGTAGCCGACGTATGCACGGTCGGGTCGCCGCGGATAGACGTTCACGTTGTGCGCGCGGAAGCCGCTGTCGAAGACGGGATGGCGCTCCGGTGGCGGCGCGGCGTCGTCGACGCCCACGCCGGGCAGCGACCAGCGCCCCACTTCGCAAAGTCGCGTGGGATCGGCGAGGTCGACGACGACGACGATCTGGTCGTCGCGGGCGTCCCGCGGCTCGAAGTCAGGCATTCCCGTGGCCAGGTAGGCGTAGCCGTCGACGCACCAGACGAAGTGCGCTCCCCGGGAGTGCGGGCCGGAGGCGTCGAAGAACCCGACCGACCGCGGCCGCTCGGGGTCGGAGACGTCGAAGAGCTCCATGCCCGCGGGCCGCAGTCCCGGCTCCTGGACCTGGTAGGCGACCGCCAGCAGGTCGCCGTACACGGACAGCGAGTTGGAACGCACCCGTCCATGGGGAAGCGCGACCTGTGCCACCACGGTGGGATGACGCGGGTCCGTGACGTCCACAGCGGTGAAGTTGACCGGTGCCGATTCGTGCGCGACGTAAAGGATTCGGCGACCATCGTTGATGGTCATCCCAAGACCCTCGCCGCCGTTCCCGTGGCCGCCCAGGTCGCACCGGGCCAGCAGGCTCATGTTCCGGGATTCCATCGTGGGCCCTCGCTCGACAGACTGCAT
>JAFMQP010000047.1 GCA_017354575.1 Acidothermales bacterium
CTCAACAACGTCGTTAGGAGACCCCGATGTCGAAGCTCGAGAAGGCGGACCTGAACCGCAGACGGTTCCTGCTCGGCGGTGCGGCGGTGGGAGCCGGCTCCGTCCTCGTCGGGTGCACGAGCAATGCGCCTCAGGACGCGGGAGCCAGCGAGCAGGCGAACAGCAAACCGACCGGCGAGAACGCCAAGGCCGGCAAGCACGTCACGATCGGGTTCTCGGCGCCTGCGGCGGACCACGGCTGGATCGGCGCGATCAGCAAGAACGCGCGCTCTCAGGCCGGGCAGTACAAGGACGTGTCGCTGCAGGCGACCGAGGGCACGAACGACGTGAACGCCCAGATCTCCGCGGTGCACACGCTCATCGACCGGAAGGTCGACGTGCTCGTCATCCTGCCGTTCGACGGCAAGGCGCTGACCGCGGTCGCGAAGGACTCGATGGACGCCGGCATCCCGGTCATCAACCTGGACCGCGTGTTCTCGTCGAAGCTCGCCTACCGCACCTGGATCGGCGGCGACAACTACGGCATGGGTGTGAACGCCGGGTACTACGTCGCCGACCAGCTGCAGAAGGCAGGCAAGAAGAACCCCGTCATCGTGGAGGTCGCCGGCATCGACAACCTCGAGCTCACCCAGCAACGCAGCAAGGGCTTCAAGGAGGCGCTTGCGAGCAAGGGTCTTTCGGTCACCGCCCGGCAGGCCGCGGACTTCACGCCCGCCAACGGCCGGAAGGTGATGGCCAACCTGCTCGAGGCGCATCCGAAGATCGACGCGGTCTGGAACCACGACGACGACCAGGGCATCGGCGTCGAGGCGGCGATCAAGCAGGCGAACCGCTCCGAGTTCTTCATGGTCGGCGGTGCCGGTTCCGAGCACGTCATGAAGGAGATCCAGGCTGGCAGCGGCGTCCTCAAGGCGACCGTGCTCTACCCGCCGACGATGGCGGCGTCCGCGATCACCTTGGCGCGCCTCATCGGGCAGAGCAAGACGCTGTCCGACCTCACCGAGCACGAGGTACCCGCCTCGATCACGACCTTCTCCGCGGTGGTGACGAAGGAGAACGCTCCGCAGTACCTGCCGCTCGGATTCTGAGGTCGTCTCGCTCGTCGTGCGGCGAGCCTGGAGAGAAAGGGGACCGGTATGACGGACGGAGTCGAGCCGGCACTCGGCGTGGGCATGGTGGGTTACTCGTTCATGGGAGCCGCCCACTCCCAGGCGTGGCGGACCGTCGGCCGCGTCTTCGACCTGCCCCTCACACCCGTGATGACGGCGCTGTGCGGACGCAACGGCACCGAGGTGACCGCCGCGGCCGCCCGGCTCGGCTGGGCGTCGGTCGAGACCGACTGGAAGGAGCTCATCAGGCGTGACGACGTGAACCTCGTCGACATCTGCACGCCCGGGCACACGCACTGCGAGATCGCCGTCGCGGCGCTCGAGGCCGGCAAGCACGTGCTCTGCGAGAAGCCGCTCGCGAACAGCGTCAACGAGGCGATGGTGATGACCGCCGCCGCCGAGAGCGCACGCGCGAGCGGCGTCCTCAGCATGGTCGGCTTCAACTACCGCCGGGCGCCCGCCGTCACACTGGCGCACAAGCTGGTGGCCGAGGGCCGGCTCGGCATCGTCAGGCACGTGCGGGCGACGTACCTGCAGGACTGGATCGTCGACCCGGAGTTCCCGCTCGTGTGGCGCCTGGACAAGGCGCTCGCCGGATCCGGCGCGCTCGGTGACATCGGGGCGCACATCGTCGACCTCGCCCAGTACGTCGTGAGCGACCGGTTGAACGGGGTCTGCGCCGTCACCGAGACGTTCGTGAAGGAACGGCCGCTGTCCGACGTGTCCAGCGGGCTCAGCGGGTCCGTCGGCACGGTACCCGCGCGGGGCACCGTGACCGTCGACGACGCCGCACTCTTCCTCGGCCGGTTCGCCGAAGGGGCGCTCGCGAGCTTCGAGGCGACCAGGTTCGCCACCGGAAGGAAGAACGCCATGCGCATCGAGGTGAACGGCTCGGAGGGCAGCCTCTGGTTCGACCTCGAGGCGCTCAACGAGCTCTGGTACTACGACGGCACGGAGAACACGGAGACGGCCGGGTTCCGGCGCATCCTCGTCACCGAGCCGACCCACCCCTACCTCGAGGCATGGTGGCCGCCCGGGCACATCCTCGGTTACGAGCACACCTTCGTCCACGAGACACGTGACCTCGTCCACTCGATCGCCGAAGGCACCGACCCGGCGCCGTCGTTCGCCGACGGCCTGCAGGTGCAACGCGTCCTCGCTGCCGTCGAGCGCAGCGCGGGCGACGGCAGTCAGTGGACATCGGTGGAGGAACACGCATGACAACCGGCAACGACCGAAACGGAGGGAGGTGAGCTGATACGGAGAACCCGCGGCGCCTGAGCCTGGCAGCCACTACGCCGCGGGCCCCCCACCCCCAGTACGACCCTTGGAGGTTGCAGATCATGTTACGACGGTTAATCGTGGCGCTGGGCGTCGCGCTCCTCTTACCGTTGCTCGGCGCACACGTAGCGTCCGCAGACCAGGATCCGGTGCGCGTTCTGGTGTTCTCGAAGACCACTGCGTTCCGGCACGACTCGATCCCCGCGGGCGTCGCGGCGATCGAGAAGCTGGGACAGGAGAACGGGTTCGCGGTCGACGCGACCGAGGACGCGACCAAGTTCACGGACGCGAACCTGGCACAGTACGACACGGTCGTCTTCCTCTCGACGACCGGTGACCCGTTGGACCAGCCGGCCGAGAAGGCGGCGTTCCAGCGCTACATCGAGCACGGTGGCGGCTACGTCGGCATCCACGCCGCCGCCGACTCCGGCTACACCTGGTCCTGGTACGGCGGACTGGTGGGCGCGTACTTCAAGTCGCACCCAGCGCAGCAGTACGCCACGGTAAAGGTGGCAGGTCAGGGCACGGCCGCGACGCAGAGTCTGCCGAACAGGTGGACCCGTTGGGACGAGTGGTACAACTACCGGAGCAACCCGCGTGCCGACGTGCGCGTGCTGGCCTCGCTTGACGAGACGTCGTACGACGTCGGCCCGGACGCCATGGGCGACCACCCGATCGCGTGGTGTCACCGCTACGACGGCGGCAAGGCCTTCTACACGGGCATGGGCCACACCATCGACAGCTACAGCGAGCCGCTGTTCCTCGACCACGTGCTCGGCGGGATCGAGATGACGGCCGACCAGGCGTCGTTCCCCTGCGACCCGGACGGTGATGGGTCATGACAGCACAGGCACTGAGGCTCACGTGGCGGCGCCTGCTCGGCGTCCTTGCCGCGGTGTTCGTCGTCGTGGCGATGGCGTCGACGTCCGCACAGGCGGCGCCGACACAGCCCGCCGCCGCGAGCGCGGACTTCCAGCAGGTGTCGCTCGCGAAGGGCGCGGACCAGATGGGAGAGCCGCTCGGCATGGCGGTGCTGCCTGACGGCAGTGTCCTGCACACTGACCGACGCGGCACCGTGTTCGACACGACGCATGACGGCGTGACGACGGTGGCAGGCAAGATCCCCGTCTACGACCACGACGAGGAGGGCCTGCAGACCATCGCGATAGACCCGGCGTTCTCGAAGAACCACTGGGTCTACGTCTACTACGCGCCGCCGCTTTCCACCCCCGCGGGGGACGCGCCGGAGAACGGCACCGCGGCCGACTGGGACAAGTGGTCGGGGTACAACGTGCTGGCCAGGTTCACCCTCACCGACGGCAAGCTGGACATGTCGTCGGAGAAGGAGGTGCTGCGGGTCGGGCCGACCAACCGTGGCATCTGCTGCCACGTCGGCGGTGACATCGACTTCGACAAGTACGGCAACCTGTACCTGTCGACCGGTGACGACTCGAACCCGTTCGAGTCGGACGGCTACGCGCCGCTCGACCGCAGGCCGGACCGCAACCCCGCGTTCGACTCGGAGCGGTCGGCGGGCAACAGCAACGACCTTCGGGGCAAGCTGCTGCGCATCCATCCGGAGGCGGACGGCTCGTACACGATCCCCAAGGGGAACATGTTCCCGCCGGGGACGGCGAAGACCCGTCCGGAGATCTACGCGATGGGATTCCGTAACCCGTACCGCTTCACCGTCGACAAGGCGACCGGCGTCGTCTACCTCGGTGACTACGGTCCGGACGCCGGAAAGGCCGATCCGAACCGCGGTCCCGGCGGTCAGGTCGAGTTCAACCGCATCACGAAGCCCGGGTTCTACGGCTGGCCGTACTGCACCGGCAAGAACACGGTCGACGAGACGTACAACCACTACGACTTCGCGACCGGCACGTCCGGTGAGAAGTTCGACTGCCAGAACGGTCCGACGAACGACTCGCCGCTGAACACCGGCATCGCCAAGCTGCCGAAGCCGATCCCGGCGTGGATCAACTACGACGGCTGCTCGGTGCCCGAGTTCGGCTGCGGCAGCGAGTCGCCGATGGGCGGCCCGGTGTACCACTACGACCCGGCGGTCAAGGCGAACGGGAAGTTCCCGCAGTCCTACGACGGCAAGTTCTTCGCGTACGAGTTCGGCCGGCACTGGATCAACGACATCTCGATGGACAAGACCGGCGCCGTCACGAACATCGACGAGTTCTCGAAGGACTGGCTGCAGCCGAACCTGAAGGAGCCGATCGACGCCGAGTTCGGCCCGGACGGTTCGCTGTACGTTCTCGACTACGGCAGCAACTGGTTCGGCGGGTCGCTCGACGCGGCGCTGTACCGCATCGACTACGCACCCGGTGACAAGGCGCCGACGGCGTCGGTGTCCGCGGACCAGACGTCGGGCAAGGGTCCGTTGACGGTCAAGTTCTCCTCGGACGGGTCGACCGACCCGGAGGGTGACGCGCTCACCTACGCGTGGGACTTCGACAGCGACGGCAAGGTCGACTCGACCGAGGCCAACCCGACCTACACCTACACGCAGAACGGCCAGTACACCGCACGGCTCGTCGTCACGGATCCCAGTGGCCGCAGCGGCAGTGCGGCGACACTCGTGACGGTCGGCAACACCGCACCCGTCGTCGAGTTCAGCGCTCCGCCGAACGGCACCACGTTCGACGAGGGCGACCAGGTGCACTGGCAGGTGAACGCGACCGATCCCGACGGTACGCCGGTGGACTGCAGCAAGGTGCAGGTCGAGTACCTGCTCGGCCACGCGATGCACGCCCACGACCTCTCGCAGGCGACGGGGTGCAGCGGGACGTTCACCATGACCCTGGCAGGCCACACCTACAACGACGACCTGTACGGCATCTTCACGGCCAGCTACACCGACACCTCGCCGACCAGCGGCGTGCCGGACCTGACCACGAAGACGCAGATCGTGCTGCAGCCGCAGCACAAGCAGGCGGAGTTCTACAACGCCAGCCAGGGCGTCACGGTCACCTCGAGCGGGAGCGCCGAGGGCGGCAGGACCGTGGCGGGTATCACCAGCGGGGACTGGATGCAGTTCTACCCGTACGACCTGACCGGCAAGAGCACGTTCTCGGCACGTGTCTCGTCCGGCGGGAGCGGCGGCACCCTCGCGGTGCACGCCGACTCGCCTGACGGTCCGGTCGTCGCCACCGCCGACGTCCCGAACACCGGCGGCGTCGACACCTACACCACCGTGAGCGCGCCGATCACAGATCCGGGCGGCACGCACAGGCTCTACCTCGTCGCGACGGGGTCGGGCGGCGGTGACCTGTTCACCGTGGACTCGTTCACGGTGACCTGAACCGGTGGGGTGGGGGCGACGCCGACGCCCCCACCCCACCCACCACAACCCGGGCGACGGCGAGCGGAGGCAACGTGAGCGGATCGATGAGGACGGGCGTATGGCTCGTGGGCGCGCGGGGGTCGGTCGCGACTACCGCGGTCGCCGGCGCGGCGGCCGTCCGGTCGCGGCTCGGCACGACCGCCGGCTGCGTCACCGAGTTGCCGGACTTCCAGACGGCCGGTCTGCCCGGATACGGCGACCTGGTGTTCGGCGGCCACGACGTCGCCGCGATCACGTTGCCCAAGCGCGCGGAGCAGCTCGCACACGGCGGTGTCGTGCCGCCGGACCTGCCCGGGCTCGTCCACGACGACCTCGCCGCGGCGGACGCCGAGATCCGGCCGGGGACGCCGCGGGTCGACGACGGCCTCACCCAGGCCGAGATCGCCGAACTGCTCGCCGGTGATCTGCGCTCGTTCCGCGAGCGGCACGAACTCGTCCGCGTCGTCGTCGTGAACGTGTCGTCGACGGAGCCACCGGCGGTCCGGTCCGGCGCGCACGAGTCGCTGCCGGCACTCGAGGAAGCGCTCGGGTCGGGCCGGCCGGTGCTCCCCCCCAGCTCGCTGTACGCGTACGCGGCGCTGCGGGCGGGTTGCCCGTACGTCGACTTCACGCCGTCCACCGGTGCCCGGCTGCCCGCGCTCGACGAGCTCGCACGCCGGCAGCGGTTGCCGTACGCGGGCAGCGACGGCAAGACGGGGGAGACGCTGGTGAAGTCCGCGCTCGCCCCGATGTTCGCGGCGCGGGGCCTGCGCGTGCTCGCGTGGTCGGGCACCAACCTGCTCGGCGGCGGCGACGGCGCGAACCTCGCCGACCCGACGGCCGCGGTGAGCAAGACGGTGTCCAAGGAACGCGCGGTGCGCGAGACGCTCGGGCGTCCCGTCGAGGGCGAGGTGCACATCGACTACGTCTCCGAGCTCGGCGAGCAGAAGACAGCATGGGACCACATTCTGTTCGAGGGGTTCCTCGGTGTGCGGATGAGCATGCAGTTCGTCTGGCAGGGCTACGACTCCGCGCTCGCGGCACCGCTCGTCCTCGACCTCGCCCGACTCGTCGCGCGCGCCCACGAGGCGGGCGAGGTCGGGCCGCTCGCTCCGCTCGCGTTCTTCTTCAAGGACCCGCTCGCGACGGACGACCACCGGCTGCAGGTGCAGTACGAGACGTTGCGCGCCTGGGCCACGTCCCTCGGCGCTGGGGAGCCCCAACGGGGTCCTGGCACCGACCGGGGACCCCACCCGTCGTCATCCCCACAACAGGGGTCCCCAGCATGACCACGGCGCGCGCGGTCGTCGAGCTGGTGCGGGCACCGGCGGCGTTGTCCGTGCCCGGCGACAGCCTCGCCGGCGCGGCCGCCGCGGGTTGGCCGTTCGGCGCGGCGACGCCCGCGCTCGGCGTCGCGTCCGCGTGCCTCTACTGGGCCGGCATGGCCCTGAACGACTACGCCGACCGCGACGTCGACGCGGTGGAGCGGCCGCAGCGGCCGATCCCGTCGGGACGTGTCTCGCCGCGGTTCGCGCTCGGCGTCGCGTCCGGGTTGACCGCCGCGGGCGTCGGCGTCGCGGGGCTCGTCGGCGGACGACGCGGCACCGCCGTCGCGGTACCACTGGCCGCGACGGTGTGGGCGTACGACCTCGCGCTGAAGAGCACGCCGGCCGGACCGGTGGCGATGGGTGCCGCACGGGCACTCGACGTCCTGCTCGGCGCGGGTGCCGGGCGGCTGCGTCCTGCGCTGCCCGCGGCACTCACGCTCGGCGCGCACACCGTGGCGATCACGACGCTCAGCCGGCACGAGGTGACCGGCGGGTCGCGCCTGCTGCCCGCCGTTACCCTCGCAGCCACCGCGGCCGTCACGGCTGCCGCACTGCGCGGCACCGGGCGGTCCCCGGTAGACCGGGTCGCCAACGCCGCGCTGCTCGCCGGGTACGCGGGCACGTTCGGCCGTACCCAGGTCGACGCGGTGCGGCAACCGAACCCGACGCAGCTTCAACGTGCCGTCGGCGCCGGCATCCTCGCGATGATGCCGCTGCAGGCGGCCCTCGCCGCGGGCGCGGGAGCGCTCTGCGCGGCTGTTCCGGTGGCCGCCGCGTTCCCGGTCGCCCGCCGGCTCGCGCGGAAGGTGTCACCGACATGAGCGCGCTGCGGTTCGGTTACGGCACCAACGGTTTCGGCGACCACCGGCTGGACGACGTACTCCTCGTCCTCGCCGAGCTGGGCTACGACGGCGTCGCGCTCACCCTCGACCACCCCCACCTCGACCCGTACGCGCCGGACGTCGGCGCGCAGGTTCCCGTGCTACGCCGCCGCCTCGACGAGCTCGGGCTCGCGGTCGTGATCGAGACCGGCGGCAGGTACGTGCTCGACCCGTGGCGCAAGCACCAGCCCACGCTGCTGTCCCGCGAAGGCGCCGAGCGCCGCGTCGACCTGCTCGTCCGCGCGGTGCGAATCGCGGCGGAGCTGTCCGCCGACGCGGTGTCGTTCTGGAGCGGCACGGCCGCCGAGCCGATGCCGGAAGACGAGGCGTGGCAACGTCTCGCCGAAGGCTGCGCGCAGGTGCTCGACGCGGCGGCGGTGTACGACGTGCGGCTCGGCTTCGAACCCGAGCCCGGCATGCTCGTCGACACCCTCGACGGCTACACGCGGCTGCTCGGCATGCTCGACGGGCACGAGCGGTTCGGGCTCACCCTCGACATCGGGCACTGCCGCTGCCTCGAACCGCTGCCCGCGGAGGACTGCGTGCGCCGCCACGCCGGCCGGCTGGTGAACGTGCAGATCGACGACATGCGTCGCGGCGTCCACGAGCACCTGCCCCTCGGCGAGGGCGAGGTCGACTTCCCGCCCGTCCTCGCCGCCCTGGGCGAGGTCGGCTACGGCGGACTGGTCTCCGTCGAGCTGCCCCGGCACGGCCACGCTGCACCCGGCCTCGCCCGCACATCCCTGGAGTTCCTGCGGGACGCGTCCGTCCCCACGGAGGTGACGACATGAGCCTCGACACCGTTCTCGCCGAACGGCTGAGCGACGACGGCCGGCGTTGGCTGGACGCGGCGACCGACCGGGTGCGGTCGGACGCTGCAGCGATCCGCGTGCTGTTTCCTGCCGTGGGGCGCAACGTCGGCCGTGGCGCGGTCGAGGACGCCGCCAGGGTCGCGCTGCTGAAGGCGGTGCCGTCGCGCGGACCGGCGCTCGTCGACGAGGTCGCGGCCCTGTACCGCTTCGGCGACGCCGCGGAGAAGCGCGGCGTACTGCGCGCGCTGCACCTGCTCGACGTCGGCGACCGCGGGTTGCCGATCGTCCAGGACGCCTTGCGTACCAACGACACCAGGCTCGTCGCCGCGGCACTCGGGCCGTACGGCGCCGCGCAGCTGGACGCCGCCGCGTACCGGCAGGGCGTGCTCAAGTGCGTGTTCGTCGGTGTACCGCTCGCGGACATCGAAGGACTCGAACGGCGGGCGGATGCCGAGCTCGCCCGCATGCTGGCCGACTTCGCGACGGAACGGCTCGCCGCGGGCCGCGACGTACCCGGCGACGTCTGGCTCGTCCTCGACCGGTTCCCGGACGCGGCAACGGGACTGCGCAAGACCGCCGAGGAGGCATGATGCGCATCTTCGACCCTCACATCCACATGACGTCGCGGACCACCGACGACTACCAGGCGATGTACGACGCCGGAGTCCGGGCGCTCGTCGAACCGGCGTTCTGGCTCGGCCAGCCGCGTACCTCCGTCGACACGTTCGTCGACTACTTCGACGGGCTCGTCGGCTGGGAGCCGTTCCGGGCGAGCCAATTCGGCATCCGGCACCACTGCACCATGGCGCTCAATCCCAAGGAGGCCAACGATCCGCGCTGCCGCGGCGTGCTCGACGTGCTGCCGCGGTATCTCGCGAAGGACGGCGTCGTCGCCGTCGGCGAGCTGGGCTACGACTCCATGACGCCGGAGGAGGACGAGGTCTTCGCCGCGCAGCTGCGGCTCGCGATCGAGCACGACCTGCCGGTGCTCGTGCACACGCCGCACCGCGACAAGGCCGCGGGCACGCGGCGCACGCTCGACGTCGTCCGCGAGTCGGGCGTCACGCCCGAGCGCGTCGTCGTCGACCACCTCAACGAGGTGACCGTCGGGCTGGTCGCCGACTCCGGCTGCTGGATGGGGTTCTCGATCTACCCGGACACCAAGATGGACCCGGACCGGATGGTCGCGATCCTGAAGGAGTACGGCACCGACCGGATGCTGGTGAACTCCGCCGCGGACTGGGGCAAGAGCGACCCGCTGCGGACGAGACAGACAGCCGACGCGATGCTCGCGGCCGGCTTCGCCGACGACGACGTCGACCGCGTGTTCTGGCAGAACCCGGTGGCGTTCTACGGGCAGAGCGGACGCCTCGACCTGGAGGGGACGCCGGCCGACCCGGCCGCGACGTTCGAGGGGAACTCGGTGCTGCGGGGTGCGCGCCCATGAGCGAGCGCCAGCGAGCGAACCGTGTGCACAGTCGGCATGCTCCCGCCGTCCCAGCGCAACCACGCACCACGGTGAGCTGGGAGGCGGGAGCATGAGGATGCGCCATCCCGACGGGACGCTCGTGCACCTCGCGTACTGCACCAACGTGCACACCGCCGAGGACCTCGACGGCGTGCTCGCCCAGCTGGGCCGTTACGCCGGGCCGGTGCGCGAGCGGCTCGGCGTACCGACGCTCGGCGTGGGCCTGTGGCTCGCCCGCGACGTCGCCACCACCCTCGTGGACGACGCCGCCGCGCTCGACCGGTTGGGCGACGAGCTCGCCGCGTGTGGCCTGGAAGTCGTGACGCTCAACGGGTTTCCGTACCGCGGCTTCGGTTGCGACGTGGTGAAGCGCAAGGTGTACACGCCGGACTGGTCCGACCCGGCGCGGCTCGCGTACACCCTCGACCTCGCCCGCGTCCTGGCGCGGCTGCTGCCCGACGACGTGACGGGAGGGACCGTGTCGACGCTGCCGCTGGGCTGGCGTACGCCCTGGTTCCACGACCGGCAGGAGGCCGCCGCGGTCCAGCTGGCCACGCTCGCGGAGGAGCTTGCGAAGCTGGACGCGACCACCGGACGGGCGGTACGCGTCGGCTTCGAACCTGAGCCCGGCTGCGTCGTCGAGACCACCGACGACGCGGCCGCACAACTCGACGGCGTCGACGGCGACTGGCTCGGCGTCTGCCTCGACAGCTGCCATCTCGCCGTCGCGCACGAGGACCCGGATGCGGCACTCGCGCGGCTGGATGCCGCCGGCCTACCCGTCGTCAAGCTGCAGGCGTCCTGCGCGCTCGAGGCGGCCGACCCCGGCGACGCCCAGACGCGGGAGGCGTTGGCCGGGTTCGCGGAACCGCGGTTCCTGCACCAGACGCGCGAGCCCGCGGCGGCCGGGCTGCGTTCCGTCGACGACCTCGACGAGGCGCTGTGGGGCAGGCGCGCGTTGCCCGGTCACCGGCCGTGGCGCATCCACTTCCACGTGCCGCTGCACGCCGATCCGGTGCCGCCGTTGACGTCCACGCGGGACGTGCTCACCGCGACGCTGCGCGCGCTGCTCGGCGGCCCGGCGGCGCGGGTCGAGCACGTCGAGGTCGAGACGTACACGTGGGACGTGCTCCCCGGCGGACGCCGCACCGACGACGACCTCGTCGACGGCATCGCGGCGGAGTTGGACTGGACCAGGCGGCAGCTGCGCGACCTCGGCCTGTCGGAGGTGGCGTCATGAGCAGGCAATTGCTCGTCGTCGACGTCGTCGGGATGACGCCGGCGCTGCTCGAGCACATGCCGAACGTGCGACGCGTCGCCACCGCAGGTTGGCAGGCACCGCTGACGCCGGCGTTCCCGGCGGTCACGTGCACCGTGCAGTCGACGTTCCTCACCGGCACCCTGCCCAGTGCGCACGGTGTCGTCGCGAACGGTTGGTACTTCAGGGATCTCGGCGAGGTGTACCTGTGGCGGCAGCACAACCGCCTGGTGCAGGGGGAGAAGCTGTGGGACACCGCCCGCATCGAGCGGCCCGGGTACACCGTCGCGAACGTCTGCTGGTGGTACGCCATGGGCGCGGCGACCGACCTCACCGTCACCCCCCGGCCCGTCTACTACGCCGACGGGCGCAAGGAACCCGACTGCTACACCGATCCACCCGAGCTGCACGACCGGCTCACGGGGGAGCTCGGCACCTTCCCGCTCTTCAACTACTGGGGACCGACGGCGGGCATCGCGTCGTCGCGCTGGATCGCCGAGGCCACCCACCGCGTCCTCGTCGACGACCGGCCCGACCTCGCGCTCGCGTACGTCCCGCACCTCGACTACGACCTGCAGCGGTACGGCCCCGGCACCCCGGAGGCGGCGCGCGCGGCACGTGACGTCGACGCCGTGCTGGCACCGCTGCTCGACACCGCACGCGAGCAGGGTCGCGGCGTCGTCCTGCTGAGCGAGTACGGCATCACCGACGCCGTCACGCCGGTGGACGTCAACCGCGCGCTGCGCCGCCAGGGCCTGCTGCGCGTGTACGTGCAGGACGGCATGGAGTACCTCGACCCGTGGACGTCGCGTGCGTTCGCCGTCGCGGACCACCAGGTCGCGCACGTCTACGTCCGTGAGCGAGGGGACGTCGCGCGAGTGCGCGACGTCGTCGCCGCGCTGCCGGGCGTCGACCAGGTGCTCGACGCGGCGGGCAAGCGCACGTTCGGCGTCGACCACGAACGTGCCGGCGACCTCGTCGCCGTCGCCGAGCCGGACGCGTGGTTCACGTACTACTACTGGCTCGACGACGAACGCGCGCCGGACTTCGCCAAGCTCGTGGAGATCCACCGCAAGCCCGGTTACGACCCGGCCGAGCTGTTCCTCGACCCGGACGACCGCTGGGTCAGGCTTCGCGCGGCGATGGCGTTGGCGCGCAAGAAGCTCGGCTTCCGTTACCTGATGAACGTCGTGCCGCTCGACCCCGCGCCGGTGCGCGGCAGCCACGGACGGCTGCCCGACGACGAGCGGCACGGGCCGGTACTCGTCTGCTCGGACGCCGACGCCGCGCGCACCGGTGTGCACGCCACCGATGTCAAGGAACTGCTGCTCGACCTCGCCGGTATTCGGCGACCATCCGCTGTCCCCGACCGAACCTCGCGGAGGTAGACCATGGCACGTCCCGTCACCTTGTTCACCGGTCAATGGGCCGACGTCCCGTTCGAGGACCTGTGCCGACTCGCGTCCGAGTGGGGCTACGACGGACTCGAGCTGGCCTGCTGGGGAGACCACTTCGAGGTCGACAAGGCGCTCGCCGACGACGCATACGTCGAACGCAGGCGCGAGATCCTGGACAAGCACAGGCTCGGCTGCTGGACGATCTCCAACCATCTCGTCGGGCAGGCCGTGTGCGACTTCCCGATCGACGAGCGGCACCGGGCGATCCTGCCGTCGCGGATCTGGGGTGACGGCGACGCCGAGGGCGTACGGCGGCGTGCCGCCGAGGAGATGAAGGACACCGCCCGTGCCGCCGCGAAGTTCGGCGTCGACACCGTCGTCGGCTTCACCGGCTCGTCGATCTGGTACACGCTCGCGATGTTCCCGCCGACGCCGGACGCGATGATCGACCGCGGGTACCGGGACTTCGCCGACCGGTGGAACCCGATCCTGGACGTGTACGACGAGGCCGGTGTCCGGTTCGCGCACGAGGTGCACCCGACCGAGATCGCCTACGACTACTGGACGACGGTGCGGACGCTCGACGCGATCGGTCACCGGCCGGCGTTCGGGCTGAACTTCGACCCTTCGCACATGTGGTGGCAGCAGCTCGACCTCGTCTCGTTCCTGTGGGACTTCAAGGACCGCATCTACCACGTCGACTGCAAGGAGACCCGTACGAGCTTCAACGGCCGCAACGGCCGGCTGGGTTCACACCTGCCGTGGGGCGATCCCCGGCGCGGCTGGGACTTCGTGTCCACCGGCCACGGCGACGTGCCGTGGGAGGACGTGTTCCGGACTCTCAACGCCATCGGCTACGACGGGCCGATCTCGGTCGAGTGGGAGGACGCCGGCATGGACCGTACCGTCGGCTGCCCCGAGGCCCTGGAGTTCGTCCGCCGACTGAACTTCCCGCCGTCCACGGCGTCGTTCGACGCCGCGTTCGGTTCGGGCGACTGAGCTACCTCACCACGATCGGAACGGAGCGGGAAAATGCCTGGGAACATCGATGGTCCGGGGGTGTTTCGGGGACGGCTGACGCGGCGGAGGATGCTCGCGGGCACGGCCTTCGGCGCGCTCGTGCCGGCGGCGATCGTCGGCAACGCCAAGGCGGCCGAGCTCGCGACGGCCGACCCGACCGACCCGACCACCACCAAACCCGTCACCAAGAAGCTGACGATCTTCGCGGAGAAGATCGACGACAATCTCTTCGGCTATGCGGTCGATCCGGGCAAGGCGACCGTGCCCGGCCCGGTCCTCGAGCTCTACGAGGGCGACACGTACGAGATCACCCTGGTGAACAACACCGACCAGCGGCTGTCGCTCCACCCGCACGGCGTCGACTACGACGTGAACTCCGACGGCACGCCGATGAACAACTCGGCCGTCGAAGCGGGCGAGCACCACACGTACGTGTGGAAGACGCACGAGGCGTACAAGCGCGCGGACGGCACGTGGGCACCGGGGAGCGCCGGCTACTGGCACTACCACGACCACGCCATGGGCGGTGATCACGGCACCCTGGGGATCAGCCGGGGGCTCTACGGAGCACTCGTCGTGCGGAAGCGGCAGGACATCCTGCCGGACAAGCAGTTCACGGTCGTGTTCAACGACATGACCATCAACAACAAGATGGGCGCGGACGCCCCGGTGCTGCAGGCGAAGCTGGGCGAACGTGTGGAGTTCATCGCGATCGGCCACGGCAACAACTTCCACACGTTCCACGTGCACGCGCACCGGTGGGCGGACAACCGTACCGGCCTGGTAACCGGGCCGGGCGACCTGACGCCGCTCA
>JAFMQP010000264.1 GCA_017354575.1 Acidothermales bacterium
TTCGCCGACGCGTTGCAGACGGTGCTGTCGTACACGCAGACGCCGGTGCCGATCCCGTCGTCGTTCCTCGCGATGCTGCCGTACCTCGCCACCATCTTCGCGGTCGCCGGGCTCGTCGGCCGCGTCCAGGCCCCTGCGGCCGACGGCCAGCCGTACACGAAGGAGTAGTCGTTGCCCGAGATCGACTGGGACGCGTTGCGCTCTCTCGCCCGCGAGGCCGCGAGGCACGCGTACGTGCCGTACTCGCATTTCCCTGTCGGCGCAGCGGGGCTGGTCGACGACGGCCGGCTGGTGTCCGGCTGCAACGTCGAGAACGCGTCCTACGGGCTCACGCTTTGTGCAGAATGCGGGCTGGTGTCGGCGGTGCACGCCACCGGCGGCGGGCGGCTCGTCGCGGTCGCGTGCGTCGACGGCAGGGGCGCGCCGCTGATGCCGTGCGGACGCTGCCGGCAGTTGCTTTGGGAGCACGGCGGCGCGGACATGCTGCTGGAGACCGTGCGCGGGGTCAGGCCGATGCGCGAGGTGCTGCCGGACGCGTTCGACGCGGAGGACCTGGCGTGAACGTCGTCGACGTCATCCGCGTCAAGCGGGACGGCGGTGTGCTCTCCGACGCGCAGATCGACTGGGTGCTCGATGCATATGTGCGCGGTGTCGTCGCGGACGAGCAGATGGCGGCGCTCGCGATGGCGATCCTGTTGCGCGGCATGGGCCCTGGCGAGATCGCGAGGTGGACCGACGCGATGATCCGCTCCGGCGAGCGGATGGACTGGTCCGGCGTGGGCAGGCCGACCACCGACAAACACTCCACCGGCGGCGTCGGCGACAAGCTCACCCTGCCGCTCGCGCCGACGGTTGCGGCGTGCGGCGTGGCGGTGCCGCAGTTGTCGGGGCGCGGGCTCGGGCACACCGGCGGCACGCTCGACAAGCTCGAGTCGATCCCCGGCTGGCGGGCGGTACTCGACCGCGACGAGATGCGCGCGCAACTGGCCGGCCCTGGCGCGTTCGTCGCCGCCGCGGCCGACTTCATCGCGCCGGCCGACCGCAAGCTCTACGCGCTGCGCGACGTCACCGGGACCGTCGAGTCGGTCCCGCTGATCGCCAGCTCCATCATGAGCAAGAAGATCGCCGAGGGCACGGCGTCGCTCGTGCTGGACGTGAAGGCCGGCAGCGGCGCGTTCATGCGCGACGTCGCGTCCGCGCGTGAGCTCGCGCGGACGATGGTCGACCTCGGCGACGCGCACGGCGTCCGTACGGTGGCACTGCTGACCGGCATGGACGTGCCCCTCGGCGGGGCGTCCGGCAACGCGCTGGAGGTGGCCGAGTCGGTGGACGTGCTCGCCGGCGGCGGTCCCGCGGACGTGGTCGAGCTGACGGTGGCGCTGGCGCGGGAGATGGTGGCGAGCGCGGGCGGTGGATCCGGCAAGGACCCGGCGGACGCCCTGCGCGACGGGTCGGCGATGGACGTCTGGCGGCGGATGGTGGCGGGCCAGGGCGGCGACCCGGACGCGGCGCTGCCCGTCGCGCGCGAGACGCACGACGTGACGGCGTCGGGGTCGGGGGTGCTCACCTGGCTGGACGCGTACGCCGTCGGCGTCGCCGCGTGGCGGCTCGGCGCGGGGCGTGCGCGCAAGGAGGACTCGGTGTCGGCGGTCGCCGGCGTCGTGCTGCACAGGAGACCCGGAGACGTGGTCCGCGCCGGCGAGTCGGTGCTGACGCTGCACACCGACGACGCGTCCCGGTTCGCGGCGGCGGAGCAGGCGCTGGTCGGCGCGATCGAGCTGGACGGCACGCGCGAGCCGCTGCCCCTGCTCGTGGACCGCATCCCGGCAACGGACTGACCCAGCCAGGTCACGACCCCGTTGGCGTGCCCCGCCCCGTCGGCCGGGGGGTCACTTCACATGGCGCCGCTCGACATGACACGGCGCCGCCCGAAAAATTGCCGGGATTGCCCGGTCCTGATCGAGCTGCGCCGTGTGAAGTCGAGCCGCGCCGTGTGGAGTCGAGCGGCGCCATGTGGAGTCGGGGCGGCGCCGTCTGGGTCAGCCCTCGCTCGGGAGGAGGATCCAGAGCGCCAGGTAGATGACGAACTGCGGGCCGGGCAGCAGACAGGACACCAGGAAGAGCACCCGGACGACGAACGGCGACAGGCCGAACCGGTCGGCGAGCCCGGCGCACACGCCGGCGATCACACGGCCGTGCCTCGGGCGTACGAGCTGGGACGACATGATGGTTCCTCTCGGTCGGATTCGCTTCGCTGCCTTCCACTGTGCCCTTGCGACCGCGGGTTCGCGCGCCTCCGTGGCCGGAACCAGGGTCGGGTCGGGGCACCTTCCGGGTATCCCCGAGGCGGGTCGTCACGGCGGGTCGGAGTCGACCAGTCCCGTCTCGTAGGCGGTCACGACGAGCTGGGCGCGGTCCCGCGCGCCGAGCTTGACCATGGCCCGGCTCACGTGGGTACGCGCCGTCGCCGGGCTCAGCACGAGCCGGTCGGCGATCTCGGCGTTGCTGAGCCCGCGGCCGACGAGCGCGAGCACCTCCCGCTCGCGGCGGGTCAGCACCGACAGCCGGTTCTCGGCCAGCTGCCGGACGCGGCGTCCGGCCGTGTACTGGGCGATCAGCCGCCGGGTGATCCGCGGCGCGAGCAGCGCCTCGCCCGCCGCGACGACGCGGATGCCGTGCAGCAGCTCGACGGGCCCGCAGTCCTTGAGCAGGAACCCGCTCGCGCCGGCGTCCAGCGCCTCGGCCACGTACGCCTCGGTGTCGTACGTGGTGAGGATCAGGACACGGACCCGTTCCAGGCCGGGCGACGCGACGATCCGCCTGGTCGCGGCTATCCCGTCGAGGCCGGGCATCCGGATGTCCATCAGCACGACGTCGGGCCGGGCGCTACGGCTTGTCGCCACGGCCTCGCCGCCGTCGGACGCCTCGCCGACGACGTCGATGTCGTCCTCGCCGTCGAGCAGCACCCGGAACCCGGCACGCACCAGGTCCTGGTCGTCGGCCAGCAGCACCCGGATCACGGGTGCGGCACCTTGCCCGCGGCGAACGGCAACCACGCCGAGACCGCATAGCCGCCGCCCGCACGCGGCCCCGCGGCCAGGTCACCGCCGAGCAGCTCGGCACGCTCCCGCATGCCCGTGATGCCGCGGCCCGCGCCCTCCCGATCGGTGCCCGCCGGGACGCCGCAGCCGTCGTCGGTCACCCGGACCCGCAGGCCGTCGGGCCGTGCCACGACCGAGACGGCCACCGTCGCTGGACCGGCGTGACGGATCGCGTTCGTGATCGCCTCCTGGACGATGCGGTACGCCGCGTGCTCGACCTCGCGCGGGACGGGGCCCGCGGTGTCGGCGTCGACGCTCACCTGCAGCCCGGCGGAACCGGCCAGCTCGGCGAGCTCCGGCAGCCGGTCGAGCCCTGCCTCCGCCTGGCCCCCGTGCGCCCGGAGCACCCCGAGCGTGCCGCGCAGCTCGTGCAGGGCGCGGGCGCTCGTCCGCTCGATGGTCCCCAACGCCTCGCGCGCCCGGTCCGGCCGGCGGTCGAGGACGTGCCCGCCCACGCCCGCCTGCACGTTGATCACCGCGATCGCGTGCGCGACCGTGTCGTGCACCTCGCGCGCGATGCGCAGCCGTTCGGCGTCGACGCGGCGCGACGCCTCCTGTTCCCTGGTCCGCTCGGCGCGTTCGGCCCGCGCCTCGGCTTCGTCGGCGATGACCCGCCTCGTCCGCACCGACTCGCCCAGCGCGGCGGCCATCACGGACGCGCCGATGCGGAAGAAGACCCAGCCCGCGGTCACGAGCGGGTGCAGGTCGGCGGTCACCAGCCAGCCGACGGTCAGGGCGCCGAGTCCGCCAAGCACCACCGCCAGCGACCGCCGCCCGTCGCCGTACGCGGTGACGGTGTAGAGCGCGACGAACAGGGCGAGCCACGTCGGCCCGTCCGGATAACCGGCGGCGTAGTACCCGACGTTCACCGCCGCCACTGCCGCGAACACCGGCACCGGCCAGCGGCGGCGCAGCAGCAGAGCCAGGCCGCTCACGGCGAGCAGCACGTAGCCGAGCCGGAACGGTTCGCCCAGGACGTGCGTGACCTGCTCCTCGGCGCCGGTGAAGACCGTGCCGCGCACCTGGAACGCGGCGGCCAGGACCGCGATGAGGACGTCCGCCACCCACGCGGGCACCCGCGGACGGGTGGCGGGCAGGGTGGCCATGGCCGGATCGTAACCGCCGGGCGCGGTCCGCCGGATCCGTTCCCGGACGTAGCCCGCTACGTCGGGGTGCGTACCCGGGCGTCGGCGACTGCCGCTCGCCGCCCGACGACGGGGGAGGCGTCCGGCCGGAGGATCGGCACCATGACTGGAACATCACAGCACCACGCGCCCGCCCGGATCGGGTCACACCCGGAGCCGACCCGCCGCTCCCGCCGGCACCTCGCCCTGCTGACCGTCCACGTCGCCTCCGCCGTCGCGCTGCTCGGCACCGACCTCGTCCTGCTCGCGCTCGGCGTCTCCGGCGCCCGTGGCGCCGACCCCAGGACCGTCTACCCGGCCGCGTCGCTCGCCGCGTCCTGGCTCGTGGCCCCGCTCGCCTTCGTCGCACTCGGCACCGGCGTCGTCCAGGCCGTGGTCCGGTCGTGGGGGCTGGTGCGCTACTGGTGGACGACGGTGAAGCTCGTCACGACGGCGGCGTTCACGCTGCTCGTCCTGTTCGTCCTGACGCCGGGCCTCGCCGACAGGGCCGCGGCCGCCATGGACGGCGCTGCCCTCACCACCGCGCAACGCCTCCCGCTCGCGATCGTCCCCGCTGTCGCCGTAGCCGCGATCGTCGTCAACATCGTGCTGGGGCTCGCCAAACCGCGTGCCCGGCTGCGCCGCGGCTAGACGCCGACCGGGTGCCAGACCGTCTTCGTCTCGAGGAACGCACGCAACCGGTTGACGCCGGGGTCGCGCGTCCAGTCGACCCGGACGGACGGTGGCGGCAGCACCCGCTTGAGGTTGTCGGCCGCCGCGCGCTCCAGCTCGGCGGCGAGCGCGGCGTCCTCGACGCCGGTGAGGTCGACCGCCTTCACGTCCATGTGCGACGCGAGCCACGGCGCGACCTCGGTCACCCGCCCGGTGAGCAGGTTGACGACGCCGCCTGGCAGGTCGCTCGTCGCGAGCACCTCGGTGAGCGTCACGCCCGGCAGCGGGCGTTCCTCGGCGGCGAGCACCACACAGGTGTTCCCGCTGACGATCACCGGCGCGACCACGGACACCAGTCCGAGCAGGCTGGACCGCTGCGGCGCCACGACGGCGACGGCGCCGGTGGGCTCGGGCACGCTGAAGTCGAAGTACGGGCCCGCCACCTGGTTGCTGGAACCCAGCACCTGCGCGAGCTTGTCGGCCCAGCCGGCGTACCACACCCACCGGTCGATCGCGGCCGAGACGACGGCGTCCGCCCGTGGGCGGGTGACGCCCTCGCCCGCCGCGACCTCGCCCACGAACTGCTCGCGGCGGCCCTCCAGCAGCTCCGCGATCCGGTACAGGATCTGCCCGCGGTTGTACGCCGTCCGCCCGCTCCAGCCGCCGAACGCCTTGCCTGCGGCCTGCACGGCGTCGCGTGCGTCCTTGCGCGACGCGAGCGACGCGTTGGCCAGGAACCGCCCCCGCGCGTCGGTCACGGGATACGACCGGCCCGACTCGCTGCGCGGGAACGCCCCGCCGATGTAGAGCTTGTAGGTCTTGCGCACGTCGACGCGCGGCTCGGTACGGGCTCGTTCGCTCCGCTCAGTGGGCAAGGTAGGCCTCCAGCCCGTGCCGGCCGCCCTCGCGGCCGTAGCCC